>CAZECH010000243.1:0-5033 GCA_964510675.1 uncultured Ignavibacteriaceae bacterium | reverse complement strand
CAAAATTTACTATAAGCATAGGAACAATTGAAAAAGGATACAATGTATTAGCAGGTCATATCTCTACCGAAATACCTAAAGGTCTTCGGGTACTTGTAATTGATGGCTACCAGGGTACACATTGGGAAGAATTTATTTCAGGTTTGAGAAGCGCACTTCAAAATTATAAAATTATAGCTGAACTTATCGATATTAAGTGTGCTTATGCTTCTGAAGAGGAAATACAGAAAAGAATTGAACCCTTTCTCGGAGGTGATGATCCTATTTTCGGTGTGCATTATCCGTTTGGAATTGAATTCTTATTTGATGCTAAGAAATTATCAGAAATTCGAATAGCTTCCTCTATTAAGCGAGGGAACAAAACCAAAGATCTAACGATTATATACGGCGCAGGTTCATCATTAATAGAATTATATGATAAGTTATGGTACATTGATGTTCCAAAAGACTATATCCAGGAGTATGCCCGCAATGGGGAGTTTCGTAATCTTGGTTCAACTCAGACTTTAACTTTCGGACAGTTTTATAAACGATCTTATTTTGTCGAGTGGCCTGCGTTAAACAGATTGAAAAAACAATTACTTCCTTCACTCGATCTGTTTATTGATCTTCAGAATCCTGAAGAACCAACAGCAATTGAGGGAAATAATTTCAGAAGTTCGCTGAAAGAAATTTCCGCCACACCATTCAGACTGCGACCATGGTTTTTTCCCGGACCATGGGGTGGAAAATTTATGCAAGGGCATATGGGTCTTGACCCTGAAGCACCGAATTTTGCCTGGTCATTCGAAATGATTGTCCCTGAAAACGGAATTATCATCGAAAAAGATAATGTAACTCTTGAATTTTCATTTGATTGCTTAATGTATATGCAGAATAAGAATGTACTTGGTGATAATGCTTCAAAACAATTTAAATTTGAGTGGCCTATCAGATTTGATTATCTGGATACAATTGATGGCGGTAATTTATCAGTGCAGGTTCATCCACGACCAAATTATATAAGAAAAGAATTTGGTGAGACTTTTACGCAGGATGAAACATATTATATATGTGCATCAAAACCGGATTCACAAGTTTATATTGGGTTAACTGAAGAATGTGATCCGGAGGAATTTAAGAAAGCACTTGAGGACTCCATAAAATTTGGTTATGAGGTTGATGTAGAAAAATTTGTTAACAGCGAACTGAGCAAACCACATGATCTTTTCTTAGTTCCCAATGGAACTGTTCATTGCAGTGGTGAGGGCAATCTGGTACTTGAGATAAGCGCTACTCCATACATATTTACTTTTAAAATATATGATTATCTGCGAAGAGATCTTGAAGGAAATCTTCGGACTATAAACCTTCATCGTGGTTTTGAAAATATAAGATTTGAAATAAGAAAAAAATGGGTACGGCAAAATCTTATTGCCAAGCCAAAAGTAATAAAAAGCGGTAATGGATGGCAGGAAGTTTTACTTTATGATGCATCATTCACTTTTTATAACATTCACAGGATTGAATTTGATAATGAATATGTGATGAACACAAATGGTATTGCTTACTCAACAAACCTGGTGCAAGGTGAAAAAGTAGAGATTTTTTCCCAGAACGGAAGAGTCAGTAAACTTTCATACTTAGAAACTATGATTATTCCTGCAGCAACTGGTGAAATAAAAATTATGAATAAGGGTAATAGTCCTTGTAAGATGGTTATGGTTTATGTAAAACCTGGTATTGGAATTACGGAGCCTGTAAATGATCCAAATTAATTATGCTAAAAATGTTTTCCTCGGTTAAACCTGTTGAATTAAAATGTGAATATAAAATTAATCCTACCGGTATTGATGAAAAACATCCACGATTCAGTTGGATAACAAATTGTGAATGTTATAATTCTTTTCAAACATCCTTTAGAGTATTAATTGCTTCGTCAATTCAAAATCTCCTATTAGAACTTGGAGATGTGTGGGATTCAAGTAAAGTCCAATCTTCAGATTCAACTCAAATTCAATTTGCAGGCAATCCGCTTCAGTCAAATAAAACTTATTACTGGCAGGTGATAGTATGGAATGAAAATAATGAACCATCACTTTGGAGTAAACCTGCAAGGTTTTCAACTGGATTATTTGATAAAAATGAATGGCGGGCAAAGTGGATATCACATATCTATAGAGAAGAATCAGAACAATCAATCAGCTTTCAACCTGGTGTCGATAAATGGATTTGGTATCCTCTTAAAAATCCAGATGATAAATTAAAAACTATCAATCTTCACAAAATATTTCAGCTTGATCAAATCAATCTTATTGAATCTGCAATAATACTTGTGACAGCTGATGAAAAATTCAGACTTTACTTTAATGAAAAACTAGTAGCACAAAGTGATGATAAAATATTCTCCTGGGCAAGACCTGTAATATCCGATGTAAAGGATTTACTTAAGGAAGGTTCTAATATTTTAAGAGCAACTGGATTAAACTCATATGTTGAAAAACCGGGATTTATCCTGAGGCTTGAAGTTAAATTCAAAATGGGGAAATCAATTTTTATTCGTTCTGATGGTAATTGGAAAGCAGCGATTAATAATACTGAAACAAATCTTACAGATGCGGAAGTAGTAGCTATTGCTGGAGAAAAACCTTGGCGTTTACCTCAGGCAGGATTGAAATTAAATCCTGCTTCGTACTTCAGAAAAACCTTCAAAATAAATAAAAAAGTATTACGTGCCTTTCTTTATTGTTCAGCCCTTGGATTATATCATTTACAAATAAATGGCAAGCAAGTTAGTGAGGATAGACTTACACCCGGATGGAGTGATTTTACCAAACGTGTTTATTACAACACTTATGATATTACCTCAATTCTTAATTCATCTAAGGAACATGTTATAAATATTATTCTTGCAGATGGATATTATGCCGGATATTGCGGCTGGGAAAAGGGAAGAAGTTATTATGGGGAATATCCTGCAATTAAAATTCAACTGATGATTTCTTATGATGATGGCAGTAATGATATTATTTCAACCGATGAATCCTGGGATTCATCCGAAGGTCCGATCCGTGAAGCAGATATTCTTATGGGTGAGTTTTATGATGCAAATTATGAATCACTGATAGAAAATTGGGATTCTTATTATTCAAATATTAATAATTTCAAAAGAGTCAAAGTAATAACTAATGTGGATCCAGAATTCACTTCATACAAAGCTGATGTAGTAAAGTGCAGGTCTGAAGTAAAACCATACTCCATAAAAAAAATAAGTGAGCGGAAATGTATTATTGATTTTGGTCAGAACTTTGCCGGTTTTGTAAGATTAAAAATCAGTAATGTAAGTAAAAGAAAAATTACGTTAAGATTTGCAGAAATGATAACCGGTGATGGATCGCTTTATACAGAAAATATAAGAATGGCAAAAGCTCAGGATACTTATATATCAAGAGGAGACGGTGAAGAAATCTGGCAACCGTTATTTACTTATCATGGCTTTAGATATGTTGAAGTTTCAGGTTTGGATAAGATTGATAATGATACTATCATCGGAATTTCAATAAATTCATTGCCAGAACAAACCGCTTATTTTATCTCTTCTGATGAAAAACTGAATAAATTATTTAACTGTATACTATGGAATCAAAAATCAAACTATATTGATATTCCTACCGATTGTCCTCAACGTGATGAAAGATTTGGATGGACTGGCGATGCAGTAAGTTTTTTTAAGACTGCTGCATTCAATTTTGATGTTTCGGCATTTTATTCTAAATGGCTTGAAAATGTTTTTGATGCACAGAGAAATGATGGAGCGCTGCCGCCGTTTGCACCGGTTGCAGATATGGGAGTAGGTCCTGTTTACTTTAATTCAGCCGGATGGGCAGATGCCGGAATTGTAACCCCTTATTTGTTTTTTGAATTTTATAAAGATGAAACCCTACTTACAAAATATTATGAACGAATGAAATTATTTATTCAATCTCTTGAGAAACAAAGTAATAACTATGTATTAGCGGATTATGGTTACGGTGATTGGCTATGTATAGGTGAAGGGACATCAAAAAGTTTTATTGCAACTGCTTACTTTGCTTATGATTGTATGTTAATGAAGAAGATTGCATCAATACTTAAAAGTGATGATGCAGTCCATTATGCTGAACTATTTAATAAAATAAAACAAGCATTCAAAAAAACATTCCTGAATAAGGATGGCACTCTATGTCAAATAACTCAAACCGCTGCTGTTTTGTCTATTCATTTTAACTTACTTGAAGCAGAAGAAAAAGAAAAAGCCATATCGTTTCTTACGAAAAATATTATTGAAAATGATTTTCATATAACTACAGGATTTCTTGGGCTATCGTTTTTAATGCCTGTTTTATCATCTATAGGCAGAAACGATATCGCTTGGCGAGTACTAACTAATAATGAATTTCCCTCCTGGTTTTTTATGATTGATAATGGTGCAACAACATTATGGGAACGCTGGGATAGTTTCCATCCTGAGAGAGGATTTTATGACCCAACTATGAACTCATTCAATCATTGCTCATTAGGATGTGTTGGTGAATGGCTGTTCACAGATATAGCAGGAATTACTGCTCTTGAGCCGGGATTCAGAAAAGTGATGGTTAAGCAATTTATTCCTAAAGGATTGACTTATGCAAAAGCATCATTCAAAACAGTTCATGGCTTTATCAAATCTGAATGGGAAAGAAGTGAAAATAATTTACAAATGAACATCACAATTCCATTTAATACGCAGGCAGTTATCATTCTTCCAACAACTGAGTTTAAATTAGCAAAAAAACATACAGTCCTAAAAAAAGAAAATGGCTGCACCTATTTAGAAGTTGGTTCAGGCAAGTATGAGATTAGTTGTAAGTTTTAGTGAATAACTCTGTCTTAACTTTGACAATTTTAAATAAAGCCTTTTATTTGGCTTAACTCACTTTACTCTTTTAACACTGAATTTTTGAAAATGCTCTGAAAAGAGCATTTTTTGTGGTTGTTAATAACCAAGTTCTGCCTACTCTTATACAATAATATCA
>CAZECH010000242.1:0-5043 GCA_964510675.1 uncultured Ignavibacteriaceae bacterium | reverse complement strand
AAAATCACCTATCATCTTTTCAAGCTGATCATATTCAATTAAGAAAGCATCATGTCCATAAATAGAATTTATAGTTTTATATTTTGAACCTGGAATATGAGATGCAATTTCCTTCTGTTCTCTTTCAGGATATAGAATATCAGTTGAAATCCCTATGCTAAGCGTTTTTGCTTTTATGTTTCCCAAAGCATCTTCCAAATTTCCTCTTCCACGAGTCACATCATGAAGATCCATTGCATAAGTAATGTATAAATATGTGTTTGCATCAAAACGATTAACAAGTTTCTCTCCCTGGTGATTGAGATAGTTTTCAATCTGAAATTTGTCTTTTTTAGTAAAAAAGTCTTTTCCATTGCTTATAAAATCTCTACCAAATCTTTCATCAAAGGAAACATCACTACGGTAAGAAATCATTGCAACTTCTCTTGCTAAGGCAAGTCCTTTCTCAGGTTGTCCATTATAATTCCCTTCCTTCCAATTAACATCATTCAGTATTGCATCCCTGGAAATTTTATTTAAGGCAATGCACCAGGGAGAATGTTTTGCAGCAGTAGCAATCGGAATTATGGATTCAACAAAATCAGGATACATCAATGCCCATTCGAGAGTCTGCATTCCTCCTAATGATCCGCCGGAAATGGTTTTAAGTTTTTTAACACCAAGACTTCTTAATAATTCATATTGAACCCGAACCATATCTCTTACCGTTATAACAGGAAAATCCAAATTATATTTTAAACCGGTCTCAGGATTAATGCTTGTTGGACCTGTAGTCCCATAACATCCGGCAAGAAAATTAGAACTAACAATAAAGTATTTCCGTGTATCAAAAACCTTTCCTTCGCCAATTAAAGGATCCCACCAACCTCTTTTCCCAAGGAACATTTTATTGTATTTAAAAAGAAATTCATAATCCTTTGTGTTAGAAATTTCTTCTTCTGTTATAATCCCTGCTGTGTGAGAATTTCCTGTTAAAGCATGGCAAATAAGTATTGCATTATCTCCCTTTTCATTTAAAGTACCGTAAGTCTGGTAAGCTGCATTAACATCATTTAATTTCTTACCGGATTCCAGGACTAAAGAATTTTCTTTATCAAACAAATTAATGAAATAAGTTTTCGCTATTATTTCATTTTTTACTGTTATATTCATAATTCCTCGGAAAAACTTTTTCAATATAACTAAGAGAGAAGTGAAAGAATGTAATGCTCAGTCGCTTCCCTCTCGAAATGACTCGAACCTAAACCGTCACAGGAGAATTAACCGCAGCTTTAATGGCTATATCAAAGTCTTCAATTATATCATCAATGTGTTCTAACCCAACAGAGACACGAACCTGCTCTGGAAGAACTCCTGCTTCTTTCTGTTCATTTTCTGATAATTGCTGGTGAGTTGTAGATGCCGGATGAATGACAAGAGTTTTTGCATCTCCAACATTTGCAAGAAGGCTGGCAAGTTTAACATTATCAATAAATGATTTTCCTGCTTGTGCACCTCCCTTAATTCCAAAGGCAAGTATGGATCCAAAGAGTCCTCTTTTCAAATATTTTTTTGCATTTTCATGATAAGGATGACTTTTTAAACCGGGATACCATACCCATTCAACACTTGAATTTTCTTCAAGCCATTTTGCAAGTTTAAGTGCATTACTATTGTGTCTTTCTATTCTTAAAGAAAGAGTTTCCAATCCTTGTAAAAATAAAAAAGCATTGAATGGACTTAATGCCGGGCCAAGATCGCGCAATCCTTCAACGCGTGCCCTTATAATAAAAGCAATGTTACCGAACTGCGAACCTTTGCCGAATACTTCATTAAAGTTTAATCCATGATAGCCGGGAGAGGGTTCCGTAAAGATTGGAAAATTACCATTACCCCAATCAAAATTTCCTGAATCAACTATTACTCCTCCTATTGAAGTACCATGTCCTCCAATCCATTTTGTTGCAGATGCAACAATAATATCTGCCCCATGTTCAATTGGTTTTGCAAGAAAACCAGCAGCACCAAAAGTATTATCAACAACCAGGGGAATTCCATGGCGGTGAGCTACTTCTGCAAGTGCTGTAATATCCGGAACATTTAATTTTGGGTTACCAATTGTTTCTATATAAAGAGCTTTTGTATTTGGATCAATCAATTTTTCGAAGTCTGCAGGATCATCTCCATCAACAAACTTTACATTTATACCAAGCCGTGGAAATGTAACTTTGAATTGATTATATGTTCCTCCATAAAGAAGACTTGTTGATACAATATTCTCTCCGGCTTTTGCAATTGTAGTTATTGCAATAAGCTGTGCTGCTTGTCCTGATGCAGTTGCAAGCCCTGCAACACCACCTTCAAGTGCAGCAATTCTTTTTTCAAAAACATCTGTAGTTGGATTCATTATTCTTGTGTATATGTTACCAAACTCCTGCAAGCCAAACAAAGAAGCTGCATGCTGCGCATTCTTAAAGTTGTATGAAGTTGTCTGATAAATTGGAACAGCCCGTGCATTAGTAGTTGAATCAGGTTCCTGCCCTGCATGCAACTGCTGTGTTTCGAAACGATAGTTTCTTTCTTTCCCATTAGTGCTCATTGTATGCTCCTTTTTTTTATTTTTGATTATTTCTGATAAAAATTAAAATTTTCTCTGTAACGATTCGTTGAATCGCTTAATAAATTATTTAAAAAATTCCTTTAATGAGCGAAACAACGTTTCGCTTTACAAAAAAAACCTCTTCGGGAAGATTCCGAAGAGGTTTGTTAAACATCTTCTCTCATCTTTCCCTTGATTTCCGAAAATGGAATGGGCAGGATTTAGCACCTAACCTCATGGATTTTATCCTGAGTGGTTGCCAAGGTTTCAACGGGCCTGTTCCCTCAACCTTTCTCGATAAGAGCTTCGAGTATAAAATTAAATGTCAAATAACAAAAAGCCCTTCTCGATTAGTATCGGAAGGGCTTGTTGTAATCTTATTTTAAAGAACTCAGCAAGTGTCCTTCCGATGTGTAACACACATCATACAACAGAGACACATTGCCATCAGGTTAAATTTCTGTTTGATATTTGTTTTTAGACTATTCATAAAACTTGTGCAAAGATAGTTGGAAATATGCTTTGTGTCAAGCAATAAAATTATTTATTAAATTTTTATTCGACAGTAATTAAATAATCCTTCAGTTTATCATATTCATTAGAGATTTTAATAGAATGCTTTTCTCTGCTTTGATATTTTTTCAATCTCTCAGGAGTTTTAATATCAATGCCTAAAATGTTCTCTATTGTTTCAGAAAATTTTGCAGGATGAGCTGTTTCAAGTATTATAATATTAAATTCATTTCCATAATCTTTTGCAAATTCTTTTACAGCCAGATAACCAACTGCTCCGTGAGGATCAATTATATAATTAAAATTTTTATATACTTCCTTAATTGCCAGAATGGTTTGTTCATCATTAAAGCTTTTACTATAAATATCTTTCTTTATTTGATCATGATTGTTTTCATACAATTCCAGGATTCTTGAAAAATTACTTGGATTGCCAACATCCATTGCATTAGACAATGTTTTAACAGATGGTCTCGGTTCAAGTTTCCCTGTTTCAATGTATTCAGTAAAAACATTGTTCCTGTTTACTGCTGCAATAAATCTTTCAATATTTAATCCCATCTTCTTTGCAAACAATCCTGCAGTAAGATTTCCAAAATTCCCGCTTGGTACAGAAAAAACAATTTTCTTATTCGTTACTCCTAATTGCTTTATTGCATTAACATAATAGAAAGATTGGGGGATAAGTCTTGCGATATTGATTGAATTTGCCGAAGATAAATTCATTTTTGTTTTCAATTCGGTATCAACAAAAGCTTTTTTAACAAGATGCTGACAGTCATCAAATGTACCTTCTATCTCAAGAGCAATTATGTTTTTGCCAAGTGTAGTTATTTGTTTCTCTTGTATATCACTTATCTTACCAGATGGATAAAGAATTACAACTTTAATTCCTTCTGCTTCATAAAAACCATTTGCTACTGCACTTCCTGTATCGCCTGAAGTTGCGACAAGAATGACTAACTCTTTATAATTATCCTTGTTGAAGTGAGAAAATACTCTCGCCATAAACCTCGCCCCATAATCTTTAAACGCAAGGGTCGGACCGTGGAATAATTCAAGAATAAAGAAATTTTCGTCTAACTTAACAAGAGGGGCATCAAAGTTTATTGAATCATAAATTATCTTTTCGAGTTGATCTTCCTCTATTTCATCATCAATAAAATTCTTGGCAATTGTAAATGCCATTTCCTGAAATGAAAAAGTGTTGAGGTTTTGAATAAATTTTTTATTTAATTCGGGAATTGATTCAGGCATGAATAATCCGCCATCTTCAGCAAGACCTTTTAGTACTGCATCTTTGAAAGATACTTTAAGATTTTTATTATTTGTTGAGTAGTAATTCATTTACCTTGCAGAGAGAATCTTAGGTCCCCTTTTATTAATTTTAGAAATAAAAATATCATTCTTTATTTCAATCTTATCTAATATTTTTTTCATTTCATCAGCTGCCTTTTGCGCAGAAGTTTTAGATTTAGTTAGAGCAAAAAGAGAAGGACCTGAACCAGAAATACTGCAACCAACTGCACCTGCATCAAGAGCAGCATTTTTAATCTCATAAAATGATGGAATGAGAAGTGCCCTTATGGGTTCAATAATAAAATCATTTAGTGATCTTGAAATCAGGTCAAAATCTTTTTTCATTAATGCGGCAACCAGGGAAGCAATGTTCCCCCACTGCTTAACTGCATCGGCTAAAGTAATTTCTTTCCTTAGCAGCTTTCTCATATCGGAAGTATTCATAACAATATGAGGATAAATAACCGAGCAATACATATTTTCAGGATAATCAATATTAACTATGTCAAGATCATCTGTATTTCTTACTATAATGAAGCCTCCATACAATGATGCTGCGACATTATCAGCATGGCACCTTCCACCGCTTGTAAGTTTCTCTCCTTCAAGTGCAAACCTGAGTAAATCCTTTTTAGAAAACTTTGTTCCCAGAA
>CAZECH010000241.1:0-5065 GCA_964510675.1 uncultured Ignavibacteriaceae bacterium | reverse complement strand
TGATAAAAATTGTAAAGTTGTTTTAACGTCATCCTTATATGAAACAAAACCTTTGGGAAATCGCATGCAGGAAAATTTCCTTAATGCGGTAATTAAAATCTCAACACTATACTCGTTAATTAATCTTTTTCATTTCTTAAAAAAAATTGAAAAAGAGCTAGGCAGAACCAAAACAGAAAAATGGAGCGATAGAGAAGTGGATCTCGATATTCTTTTTTATAATGATATTGTTTATTCTGATGAAATAATAACTGTTCCGCATTTAGGAATAGTACACAGGGATTTTGTTCTTATTCCTCTTTGCGAAATTGAACCACGTTTAATTCACCCTGAATTAAAGCAAAAAATTTGTGATATTATAGTAACTGATTCTGAAAAATGTGTAATAAGAAAATTACCTGAAAACTTCTTATAGAAAAAAGATTTGAATAACAATTCTGAAGTAAGATATATAGCAATTGAAGGAGTAATAGGTGCAGGTAAAACTGCTCTTGCTAAGAAAATTAAAGAAAGGTTGAATGCAGAATTAGTTCTGGAACAATTCGAAAACAATCCTTTCCTTGAAAGTTTTTATTCTGACAGGAAAAGATATGCTTTTCAAACCCAGATGTTTTTTCTTATTAATCGTTTTAAACAGCAGGAAGAATTGAACCAGGGAAATTTATTTACTGAACACATCGTGAGTGACTATATTTTTGATAAAGACAGGATATTTGCATATCTCAATTTATCTGGGGATGAATTGAAACTTTATGAATCTATTTTCCCATTACTTGAAAGAAATCTACGCAGGCCTGATCTGATTGTTTACCTGCAATCAAGTGTTGACAGGTTGATGTACAATATAAAAATGCGTGGTAGAAAATTAGAAAGGAATCTAACCCGCAGTTATATAGAAGAATTGAATGAAGCATATAATAACTTCTTTTTCAGATTTAATTCATCTCCTCTTCTGATTGTAAATGCTGCCGAAATTGATTTTGTGCATAAGGAAGAAGACTTCAATGAATTATTTAAACAGATATTCAGGGAAGACAGGGGATATACCGAATACTTTAAACCTGAATCACGGAGGATGTTTTGATAAGATTCTTATTGTTTCTTATTCTTTTTTACATTGTTTACTGGGTAGTAAAATTATTGTTCAGGAATTTTAGTCAGCCTTCAAATAAAACAATACACAATTCAAAGCCTCGCCGGAGAGAAAATAAATACGAAGATATTCAGGATGCGGAATTTAAGGAGATAAAACCTGATGATGATAAGAAACAATAAATAGTCGGATGGCAAGAAATAAAGTATTTTCTAAAATTATCTTATCTGTATTTGAAAAACTTTTTTCTGTTGAAGAAAATAAAAGCCGTGATTTAGGAAATCCCCAAAAATTTTTAATTGTCAGACAGCATAATCAACTTGGGGATCTGCTTGCAGGAGTTTCAATATTTCGGGCAATAAAAGAAACATATCCCGGAAGCCATTTGACACTTATAGTCAGTCCGTTCAACTATCCCGGACTAATTAAAAATAAATATATCGACAGACTCTTTATCTTTGATAAGAAAAAAATTTACAATCCTTTTTATTTTAAAAAATTCATAAAACTTTTGAAAGAACCATACGATGTTGTTATTGTTCCTGTTGTAGTTTCTATATCATTTACAAGCAACATTATAGCGAGGTTTTCCAGTTCCAAAATAAGGATTGGGGCAAAATATCTTGACGGACGAAAAAATGATAGTGAATTCTTATTTGACAGAAGAGTTACATTAGATTGGCAGAGACATCCTGACTCCCACGTTTCGGAAAGAAGTCTTGATATTGTCAGACCGTTTGGGATCAACACATCAGACTACAGATCTGAAATAACTTTTGATGATGATGACAGCAGAAAAGCAAAAGAATTTGTTTCTTCTTTTAATATTAAGGATGATGCATATATTATTGGTTTACATGTTGGAGCAGCGAAAATTCCCAACCGATGGTCTATTTTAAAGTATGCTGCCCTTATAAAAAAATTGAATGATGAATATCCTGTGAAATTTTATCTGACAGGAAGTTCTGATGATAAAGAATTGATAAGATATGTGGAATTAAATGTTCCGTTCAGGATATTTCCTTGCCTTAACAAAAAAATTCCGGAAGTTGCATCTCTTATTTCTCGATCTGATCTTTTCATAAGCAATGATACGGGGATTATGCATGTTGCCGGCACAACCGGCACTCCACAGATTTCTATTTTTGGTCCGACTAATCCGTTTAACTGGGCTCCGATTGGAGCCAATAAATATTTTATCCGTAAGAGTGATTTGATTGATGATATTTCTGTTGATGATGTTTTTAATCTGTGTAAAATTGTATTAGTTAAGGGAATGAAAGAAATAGAAATTGCAAAGTAAAAATTTAGCCGCAGTAGATATCGGGACAAATTCTTTTCATCTTATTATAGTTAAAATTGGTGAAGATGAATCTTTGACTATAATTGACAGAGAAAAGGAAGTTATAAGACTTGGTTCTCAAAAAGGGAAAGAACTGAGTTATATAAGCGAAGAAGAAATTGAAAAAGGAATAAATATTTTAGGCAATTTTAAAATGCTTGCAGATTTTTATAATGCAAATATTCATGCAGTTGCAACCAGTGCCGTAAGAGAAGCAGATAATCAGAATGAATTCCTGGAAAAAGTTTTTGCTAGAACAGGAATAAATATTGAAGTTATAGATGGAAGGAAAGAAGCTGGTTATATTTATAAAGGTATACGAAAATTCCTGCCTTATAAAAACAAAAAACTTTTATGCTTTGATATCGGTGGAGGAAGCACTGAATTTATCCTGGGACATAATGATGAAATTCTTTTTGGAGAGAGTGTGAAAATAGGTGCAGTAAGATTAAGCAAAAAATTCTTTCCGGATTTTGTTCTTACTGATGAGGGGATTGAAAAATGCAAGGAATATATTGAACAGCGAATTAAAGCTAACAACCAAATAGATTTTAATCAGAAATTTGATTTTGCTGTTGGTGCCTCAGGGACAATTCTTGCAGTTGCAGCAATGATTGGATACAAAAAATCGGGTGAAAAAATCGAATCTTTTAACGAATTTGTTTTTACAAAAGCAGAACTTGCAGATATAACAAACGAAATACTCCAAAAGAAAACTCCTGAACAGAGGGTTAATATTGAAGGAATGGAATACAAGAGAGCTGATATAATTCCGGCAGGACTCCTTATACTAAATAAATCATTTGAGTTGTTTAATATCACTGAAATGATCATATCAGAATTTGCACTTAGAGAAGGCGTAATTCTTTCGATGCTTGAAAAATCCCGCATCATATCAGGTTCAATTTCAATCTAATACTTATAAACAGTTTACTTATAGAAATATTTACCTTTTGGCAAAAATTTTCCTTGACAATATTATTATCATTATTTAGATTGAATCTTAATAATAATAAGAGTTTGAATTCATTAAGGAGACAAGAAATGACAAAAATATATACTATGATTTTAATTGTACTATCTCAAATAGCTTTAATTTTTCCTTACAATAAATTCTTAGACAATGATGGGGAGAAAAAAAATACTACCGTCAATCCTGATACATTGATAAAAACATATCAATTTCCTCAAATTGATATCATTGGAAGTAATCCTTTGCTTATTAACAAGATTCCAGGTTCAGCATTTTTAATTACTACTTTATCATTAATGAATACCAAACCATTGAGCGGAAATGAAATATTGAAAAAAGTAACGGGTATTCATGTAGTTGATGAAGAAGGGATTGGTTTAAGAACAAATATAGGAATAAGAGGATTGGATCCTGACAGAAGTAGAACTGTTTTAATGCTTGAAGATGGAGTTCCTGTAGCTCTCGCTCCTTATGGTGAACCTGAAATGTATTATACACCTTCTATTGACCGAATGAAAAGTATCGAAATATTAAAAGGGAGTGGTTCAATTCTCTTTGGACCTCAGACTATAGGTGGAGTAATAAACTATATTACAGATGATCCACCGGTTAATTCCAGAACTAATTTCAATATTACTACCGGCAGCGAAGGATATTTTATGGGACAAGCAAGTTACGGCACAACATTCGAAAACCTTGGAGTAAATTTCAGCTTCCTGCACAAACAGGCTGATAAGATTGGAGTAACAAATTTTGATATTAATGATATAACTGCAAAAGTTAAATTTCAGCTTGGTGAGAAATCGAGGGTTGGAATTAAGATAAGTGCTTATGATGAAATATCAAATTCAACTTATATTGGACTTACTCAGACAATGTATGATAAAGGAGAATACTTCTCTATAATAGCGCCATATGATCAGCTTGATATAAGACGATACTCAGCAAGTTTAACACATGATTATTTCTTTTCTGAAAATGCTTTTTTAAGAACAACTCTTTTTGGTTATACAACAACAAGAAACTGGTTGCGTCAGGATTTTAGCCGAACTCCGGTATCAAATGGTACAGGTGAAGTTTTTGGCAATACCTCAGTTTCGAATGGTGCTATTTATATGCGTAACAGTACAGGTAATAGAAACAGACAATTTGAAGTTGCCGGTATAGAACCGAGAATATACTTCAATTATTTCCTGGGTAATTTAAGAAATGAAATGGAAGGAGGGGTAAGATTTTTATATGAAAGAGCTTTTGAACAAAGAGTCGATGGCAGAAAAGCGGATGCTTTATCAGGTGATTTGAGAGAGGACGAAATAAGAACTGGTTATGCTGCAAGTATTTTTGCACAAAACAGGATTTACTTTACAGATAATTTTACAATTATTCCCGGTTTAAGAATTGAAAACTTTGATTATGAACGTGATATTTTCAGACTAAATTTCAGAGATACAAGTCTTACTAACAATAGTAATGTGTTTTCTATTGTCCCGGGATTAGGTATTAATTATAACCTCAATGATATTTATTCTCTTTTTGCTGGTGTACATAGAGGATTTGCGCCCCCAAGAATTAAAGATGCAATTACAAACGGTGGGAAAGCACTACAGCTTGAAGCTGAACTAAGCTGGAATTATGAGATCGGAATCAGAGCAAACAT
>CAZECH010000240.1:3208-5099 GCA_964510675.1 uncultured Ignavibacteriaceae bacterium | reverse complement strand
AAAAATATGGCATTGAGTATTTAATCAGGGCATTCAGATTATTAAAGGATAAGCTTCCCGCATACCCATTAAAATTATTAATAGTCGGAGGCGGTACTCTTAAAAACCATTTACAAAAATTAGTTCATGAATTGAAATTGGAAAATGATACAGTGTTTACGGATTTTATTCAGCCTAATGAAATACACAGGTATTATAATATGCTTACGATATATGTAACACTGTCTATAGAAGAAAGTGAAAGTTTTGGATTGGCAGTAATAGAAGCTTCTTCATGTGAAATACCTGTTGTTGTTTCAAATGTCGGTGGATTACCCGAGGCAGTTGAGAATAACCTAACAGGTTTTATTATTGAAAATAAAAATATTCAGCAAGCAGTTGAAGCCTTGTATAAATTAGTAACAGATAAAAATTTAAGAGTACAAATGGGTAAAGCTGGCAGAGAAAGAGTGATAAAAAAATTTAACTGGGATGAAAAAGTAAGCGATATGATTAATTTATACAACAGTATAATAATAAATCATAATAATCATAAATGAATGATATTTTAAAAAAATATGTTCCTTCTGATCACACAAGGAAAGTCCTGGTTGAAAATTATGTTACGGAAATTCTAAAAAACAAAAATAGCGCAGAAAGCATTAATGTTTTGGACTTGGGTTGTGGAACGGGAGAGTCGATTAAATTCTTTAAAACTTTAAACTTTAAAATTGAATGGGTTGGATTAGATATTGAAAATTCGCCCGAAGTACAAAGCAGGGAAGATGATAACGAAAAATTTGTCTCATTTGATGGAATCAATATTCCTTTCCCTGAAAATTTTTTTGACTTAATCTATTGCAAACAGGTGTTGGAACATGTAAGGTATCCAAAAGAATTATTAACAGATGTAAGCAGAGTATTAAAACCCGGCGGTTATTTTATTGGTTCAACCTCTCACCTTGAACCTTTTCATTCTTTTAGTTATTGGAATTTTACACCATATGGTTTTAGTGTTTTAATTGAAGAGGTAAAACTAAAACTCTTAGAATTGAGACCAAGTATTGATTCTTTAACTTTGATTATTCGGAGAGGTTTAGGATGCCCGCGGTTTTTTAATATTTTCTCCAGGATTGAATCACCTTTAAATATTTTAATTGTAATAGTTGGAAGATTATTAAGACTTAAGGTTATTACAATAAATACTATAAA
This sequence comes from uncultured Ignavibacteriaceae bacterium, assembly GCA_964510675.1. Classification (GTDB taxonomy): domain Bacteria; phylum Bacteroidota; class Ignavibacteria; order Ignavibacteriales; family Ignavibacteriaceae; genus RBG-16-34-14. The sequence continues at coordinate 3,908 of CAZECH010000240.1, read as the reverse complement.
ACTTTTATTTTGCGGGCAGTTTGTTTTTTTTGTTAAAAAGGAAAAAGGATCATAAGAGATTTTTTAAAAGATGGAGAAGTTAATCAGTGTTATATGTCCGACATATAATGAAGAAAGTTATATTGAAAGTATCTTAAGTTTTTTTGTTAATTCAAAACCTGATAACAAAGAATTACTTATCATTGATGGGGGTTCTAGCGACAGAACTAAAGAAATAGTTCAAAAATGGATATTGAAATATAAGAACATAAAATTAATTAATAATCAGTATAAAATAGTTCCTCATGCTTTGAATATAGGTATCAAAGAAAGCAATGCTGATTTTATTGTCAGGATTGATGCACATTCAAAATATTCAGAGGATTATTTTCTTAAAATTATAGAGACTTTTGAAAAAACCGGGGCAGATATTGTAGGTGGACCAACTCGGGTTGCTTACAATACAGATTTTCAGAAAGCAGTAGCATATGCGATTACATCATCTTTAGGAGTTGGTGATAGCAAAGTTCATAATATTGAATACAATGGATACTCTGATCATGTTACTTTTGGAGCATGGAAAAAAGAGATATTTATTGAGGTAGGATATTTTGATGAACAGTTGATAAGAAATCAGGATGATGAATTTCATTAAAGAGCTAAGAGTAAAGGGAACAAAATATATTTATTTGTTCCTTTTTTATTTACTTTTAACCCCGAT
>CAZECH010000240.1:0-3198 GCA_964510675.1 uncultured Ignavibacteriaceae bacterium | reverse complement strand
AAGGAAAAATCTTTCAGATTTATTTAAACAATATTTTCAGTATGGTTATTACAAGCCATTAGTTTTAAAAAAAGTGAAATCTGAAATTAAGGTAAGACATCTGATTCCATCTTTATTTAGCTTGTACATTCTTAGTTTACCCGTGATCTATCTTAACTGGTTATGGATTATACCTGCAATTATATATTTACTACTAACATCTTTTACTATATTCAAATCAGGTTTGTCAAAGAATCAAAAATTAAAATCATTCCTTGTTTATCCTGCAATACACTTTGGTTACGGTTTTGGATTTATTTTTGGTATTAATAAAATTTTTTCAAAAAGAAACAGTTATAAAATTGAGTGAAATAGATTCAAGTACGAAGGGCAAACTTGATAAAGAGCTTGCAGATATTAAACAAAGATATTTGCGACGTGGAAATATTTCTCCTTATAAGTATAATCCATTGAACCCGGCTGTATATATGATAAATCAGGAGAAAGAAAGGATTTTAATTAAATGGTTAAGGCAATTTAATTTATCAACAATAAAAGATTTAAAACTGCTCGAAATAGGTTGTGGAAGTGGATATAATTTATTACAGTTTATTAAACTTGGCTTTAGTCCTCATTTGCTAATGGGAAATGAATTAATTCCTGAGAGAATAAATGCAGCAAAAAGAATTTTGCCATCAGAACTAATATTATTAGAAGGCGATGCGTTGAATATAGACATGCCTGATAATAATTTTGACATTGTCTTTCAATCAATGGTCTTTAGTTCAATCCTGAATAATGAGTTTCAAAATCATTTAGCTAATAAGATGTGGGACCTTGTTAAACCTGGTGGGGGAGTATTGTGGTATGATTTTATTTTTAATAATCCAAAAAATAAGGATGTTAGAGGTATTAAGTTAAATGAAGTTAAATTACTATTTCCGCAAGGAAAAGTTAAAAAATGGAAATTAACTTTAGCTCCACCATTGGCTGGATTAATAACAAAAATTCATCCTTCTTTATATACAATATTTAATTCTTTTCCTTTTTTAAAAACTCATATTCTTTGCTGGATTAAAAAAACTTAACATTAAATCTATTTTGATATTACTTTAGTAAATCGTTATTTTAGACAATAAAAAAAGAGTATATGAATAAAGACTTTCTTCTTTTCCACAAACCATTTATCTCAGAAGAAGAGGTAAATGAAATTGTTGATACTGTTCGATCCGGGTGGCTTAGTATGGGACCTAAGACAATTAGGTTTGAAGAAGCTTTTAATTCATATATTGGGTGTAAGAAGTCTATAGCAGTTAGTTCCTGGACTGCTGCGGGCCACTTAACACTTGAAGCTTATGAGTTAAAATCTGGTGATGAGGTAATTGTTCCTACTATGACATTTCCGTCAACTGCTGAAATTGTTTGTTACTTTGGAGCAAAACCAGTTATTGTTGATGTAGATGAATTTACTCTAAATATTTCCCTTTCTGAAATTGAGAAGGCAATTACACCGAAAACTAAAGCGATTATTCCGGTTCATTATGGCGGTCAGCCATGTGATTTGGATGAGATCCAGGATATTGCTGATAAATATAATCTTAAAGTAATTGAAGATGCTGCACATTCTTTACCAGCAACATATAAAGGGAAAAAAATTGGAACCATTTCTGATGTAACTTGTTTTAGTTTTTATGCTACAAAAACTTTATCAACAGGTGAGGGGGGAATGATTTGTACAAATGATGAAAGTTTAGCTGAGCGATGTAAAATTATGAGGCTTCACGGAATTAATCGTGATGCCTGGAAAAGATATACTGAATCGGGTTCGTGGTATTACGAAGTTGTAGCTCCCGGTTTTAAATATAATTTTACAGACTTACAAGCATCTTTAGGAATTCCGCAGCTTAAAAAAGTAGATAAAATGTGGCAGTCAAGACAAAATATAGCTGCAAAATATACTGATGCTCTAAAGGATAATAAATATTTACAACTACACGGAATCAAAACTGACAGAGAATCATCCTGGCATTTATTTCCCATTCGTTTAAATCTGGAAACACTTACAATTAACCGTGCTCAATTAATTGATGAGATGAGAAAAAACAATATTGGTGCTGGTGTACATTTTATGCCAGTTCACCAGCATATTTACTATAAGAAGACATTTAATTTAGATGATAAGGATTTTCCTGTTTCTTCTTCTGTCTTTCCAAGGCTTGTTTCTTTACCAATCTACCCTGGTATGAACGAAAATCATGTTGACCGCGTAATAGACGTTCTAACAAACCTTCTGATGAAATACAGCAGGTAATTGCAGTTATTCAATGGATAGGCGGGATAGTTTAATTGAAAGAATAACGGATATTGTTTTCAGCGTCACAGTACTAATGTTATTTGCCCCAATATTAGTTTTAGCAGCAGTAGCAATCAGACTTGAATCAAAAGGACCTGTTTTTTTTCTTCATGAACGAATAGGCTACAAGGGTAAAAAGTTTAAACTTTATAAACTTCGGGGTATGGTTTATAATGCATTGGAAATCGGGCCAGAAATCACACAGATAAATGATCCACGAGTAACAAAGGTTGGTCAATTTTTAAGGAGAACAAGTATTGATGAAATCCCAAATTTCATTAATGTTCTGAAAGGAGAAATGTGTTTAGTAGGACCGAGGCCTGATATTGCTACCATTACAGATAAATATACAGAAGAACAAAGAAAAGTTTTGGAATTCAAACCGGGAGTTACAGGTATTTCACAAATTAATGGAAGACAAACATTAACTCCTTCTGAACGTGTAAATATGGAAATTGAATATTACTCCAATGCAACCTTTTGGAGTGATCTGATTATTATTATCAAAACATTTAAAACAGTTTTAACTAATAAGGGGAATATTTAATTACCTTTCTTATTCATAACTTTTTGCCCTTGAACGGCTTTTATCAAAATTATAAGTTATACCCATTATTTTCATCGGTTCAGTCAATTAATGAATAAATTACTCTTATACTTTTTTACTATAATAATATTTGATGTAGTTATATTTGCTCAATCATATAAAATACTGGAAAATAATACTGAATTTATTATTATAGAATATAATTTTGAAAAAGGATATCAGTTAGAAGAAAATATTACTGGTGGGGAAAAGTTTTATTATATAGATGGAAAAGATCTTTTCACAATATGCAATGACAATTTCTGTGAAGTAACTGTTG
>CAZECH010000239.1:0-5116 GCA_964510675.1 uncultured Ignavibacteriaceae bacterium | reverse complement strand
CCGGTCATACTTTGTTTTGTGATAAGCAATATCGGGAAGCCTGTAAGTAGGCTCTGAAGTTGATTTGACAATCACTTTATCAATTTCATTTCCAAGTGCAGTAAGCTTCAACCATATCGCACCATCTTTTTCATAAGACAATTCCCTCTCTTTAAATTCTTTAAGAACAGAATCTAGCTTACCTTCTTTATAAAGAGTATTTTCATTATAGAAGATTTTATGTTTGATATTCAGTCTCGCGAGAGTTGTTCAGATTTCTTTAAATATTTCTTTCTCAGCCCTTTCTTTGAAAACACCTTCAGGATCTTCAGACTTAAGCTTATCACCAAATTCATTATAAAGTTTTTTTGCAATCTCTTTGATGTATTCTCCCTGATAATAGTCCTCGGGAAAATCAATCTTCTCACCAAGAAACTCAAAGTATCTTAACCTGACAGAATCACCGAGAACTCTCATCTGTCTTCCGGCATTGTTAAAATAATATTCGCGGTCAACTTCATAACCAATCCATTCAAGCATGTTTGCAATTGTATCACCGCAGACAGCGTTTCTGCCATGCCCAACAGTTAACGGTCCTGTTGGATTCGCGGAAACAAACTCAACATTAGCTTTTTTACCTTTGTGTTTATCTGATTTTCCAAAAGTACTTGGTGAAGCGAGAATTTCTTTTATTATTTCTGAAAGAAAAGAAGATGTAAAAAAGAAATTGATAAAACCCGGCCCTGCAATTTCTGTTTTTGATATTATATTATTATCAATCTTTAAGTTAGAAATTATTTCTTCTGCAATCAGCTTTGGATTTTTCTTTAATTGCTTTGTCAGCAGCATAGCAGCATTTGAAGAAAGATCACCGTGACCTTCATTCTTTGGAACATCAAAAACAAGATTTAGCCCTTTAAGATATTTTAATCTTTCGGAAGATTCTTCAAAAAGTGATTTAAGATATTCTTTCAATTTTATTTCCGGATTAAATTTTATAGAGTTGTGTAATTTTTCTTTGTAGAGTAATGTTTTGTCAACTTGTCATTCCCACAAAAGTGGGAATCCATTTTGTCTAAGCATTTTTACATTCCCGTTTTCACGGGAATGACAATGGAATCAGACTTTTGAAACAGACTCAATCTAAATCAGATTTCAAAACAAGTTCGGAATGATATTTCTGATCAACTCAATATTATTTTTTTGCCACTCTGGTTTTTCTAACCGCTTTTTTCACTTTTGTTGTTTCAAGCTTTACAAGAGCAGGATCCTCAACTTCAACTACAGGTGCATCGCCCCAGAGCTTTTCAATATTATAAAATGTACGCATATCTTTTTTAAAGATGTGAACAACAACATCAACATAATCAAGCAGAACCCAGTTTAAAGCCCTGTAACCTTCTTTGTGCCAGCATTTGATTCCGTTATCCCTTAAAGATTTATCAACTTCATCTGCAATAGCTTTTACCTGGGTATCGGAATCTGCAGAGCAGATTATAAAATAATCTGTAAAAGAGACTATCTCCCTCAGGTCAAGTATTCTTACATCGTATCCTTTTTTGTTAAAAATTAATTTAGCTATATTATTTGCAAGTGTGGTTGATTCCAAAAATTCCTCTTAATTGTTATATGGGTTTAAGCGATTAAAATCTTTCCCGATTATTAATGAAACATCGAGGAAGTAATCATTATTTATTTGTTGAATAACATTTTTTGAATCTATACCCAAAACTTCAGCAACACGTAATGCATTATTTTTATTTCCTGTTATATCAACTACAAGCGTATTATCAATACTAAAGGATTTGTAATTACCAACCTGTACAACATCAAAATTATTTTGTCTTAAGTAATTGGTAAACTTTTCGGCAACCCCCGTAATACCACACCCGTTCATAACTTCAAGCTGGATAATTCCTGGTAATTTATTTTCATCCTCTTCATCATCACCTGAAGCTAAAGTGGTAATTTTGGTGAACAATGAATAAGACATAAAAATTATAAGTCCTGTTAGAAGAACTATAATTACATTAAGAAAAATGTTAGATATTTTACCGGGAGAATTTTTAACGGACTGTTTATCGGTTGGAATTCTTTCCTTCACTTAATTAAAATCACCTGAATGTTTATTCTCATCAATAACCAAAAAATGGGTCATAAGAACCGTGTCTGTTGAACATTGAACCGCCATAAAAATCGTAATTAGGATAATAATAATTGTATGGAATTCTCCTGTATTGCAAAGAAATTTGAAAATCATCCCACGGTTTGTAATTAACTGCTGCCCTGCTCAAATAAATTCCATTGAGACTGTTTTGAAAATCCTGACCTAAGGTGCTGTATGGAGAATTTATTAAACTTACATCTGCCTGAATATTAAGGTTGTTACTAAAATTATAAAGCATACTGTTTGTATAAACTCCTAGTGCGATTCCATTATTCCCAAAGGCAGAGTAAGACATACTGAACTGATGGTTCATATGGAAATTTTCTGAGTTCAGGAATCCAAATAAATTATTCGAAGAATAAGAATTGTCGATTATTCCATCTTTAATACTCTCTTTAGGGAAGCCGGAATCTTTGATCTGACAAAATACTCCTGTATAAAATCCTAAAACTAACATCAAAACAAGCTTTTTCATAATTCATCCTTTGAATTTGATAGGAATTTTAACGAAAAGCGTGAATAAAGTCAATGATAAAGAAGCCTCCATTTTATAAGTGAAAGTTTTAAAAAATAAAAAAATAATTTTAAACAGGATTGATAATTCAAATATCTGTTATATATTTGTACAATAAAATATGAAAACAAAAACTGAATCATATTATTTAATTCACATGACCAAGTGGGCTTGGTGGTGGCTAAATATATCTGCAAAATGATTCAGTGACATTGAGAAAATACTAAGTTGAAACCCTTCTCAGATCACTGGGAAGGGTTTTTTTTTGAACCCTTTGCGTTTTTCCCTCTCCTTTGGACTTACCAAGGAGAGGATTAGGGTGAGGTTAATAAATATTATGAACATAGAACAATTTAAAGAGCTTGCAAAAGATTACAACCTGATTCCAGTTTATGAAATTATTACAGCAGATCTGCTGACTCCCGTTCTTGCTTATTTAAAAATAAGAGAGATGAGCAGATATAATTTCTTATTGGAATCTGTTGAAGGAACTACTGCAGGTTTGGCGAGATATTCTTTTATTGGTTCTGAACCTGATATTATTTTTTCAAACAAAGGATTAAAATTAAAAGAAACTTTAAACGGGCAATCAAATGAATTTGATTGTTCAATATTTGAATACCTCAGGAATGAAATTAGAAAGTATAAACAGCCAGCATTGGATGAACTACCTGTATTTAGCGGAGGTGTGGTTGGATTTCTTGGATATGAAAATATATCTCTCGTAGAAAGAGTAATTAAATTTAGTACTGAACCTTTCAACTCACCGGATTCAATTTTTGGAATCTACAAAACAATTCTTGCTTTCGATCATTACAAGCACCAGATAATTCTTATTTCAAATGCCGATCTAACCAAGGAGAATAATATAGAGCAGTCTTTCACTCAGGCAAAAGAAAAAATAAAAAGACTTAAATACTATTTAAAGAAACCGATTTCCTATTCGTCAGATTTTAAGCTTAAAAGTGATATAGTTCAGGATTTTAATACTGATGAATTTTATAAACAGGTTGAAGCCGGTAAGCAAAATATTCTTGAAGGTGATATTTTCCAGATTGTTTTATCGAAAAGATTTTCTGCAGACTATAAAGGTGATTTATTTAATGTTTACCGTGCATTGAGAATAATTAATCCTTCTCCTTATATGTATTACCTTGAGTTTGGAGATGAAATGAAAATTGCCGGAACTTCGCCTGAAGATCTATTAAAGGTTAAAAACAGGAAGACTACAGTTTTGCCCATAGCCGGAACGAGAAGAAGAGGAAAAAATTCTGTTGAAGATAAACATCTTGAAGAAAATCTTTTAAATGATCCTAAAGAGCTTGCTGAGCATACAATGCTTCTTGATCTTGGAAGAAATGATCTAGGAAGAGTCTGTGAATACGGAACAGTTAAGGTCGCAGAACAGATGCAGGTTCAAAGGTATTCTCATGTAATGCACCTTGTATCAAAAGTTGAAGGCACACTTGCTGATAATAAAGATTCTGTTGATGCATTAATGTCCTGCTTCCCTGCAGGAACTGTAACAGGTGCTCCAAAAATCAGGGCTATTCAATTAATAAATGATTATGAAAAGCTTGAAAGAAATGTTTATGCGGGATCTGTGGGATACTTTGACTTCTCAGGAAACCTTGATATGTGCATAACTATAAGAACTCTTTTTTCAAAAGGTAACACTGTTTTCTGGCAGGCAGGTGCCGGAATCGTTGCAGACAGCAAACCGGAACTTGAAGCAAAAGAAATAAAAAATAAATCGGCAGTTATGATAAATGCATTAAAATATGCTGAGGTTATTGATGAAGATCCTGGTAATTGATAATTACGATTCATTCACATATAACCTTGTGCAGCTTCTCGGCAGGTTTGGTCAGGAATTAATTGTGAAGAGAAATGATGAAGTTTCTGAAAATGAAATTGCTGAAATGAAACCTGATAAAATTTTAATCTCTCCAGGCCCCGGTAAACCTGAAGATTCTAATATTACTTTAACAGCGATAGAAAAGTTTGGAAAAGAAATTCCGGTGCTTGGTGTTTGTCTTGGTCATCAGGCAATTGGAATTGTTTTTGGGGGAAAGGTTATAAAAGCTCCGATACTTATGCATGGAAAAATTTCTTTAATAAAGCATGATGGAAAAACAATCTTCAAAAATATTCCCCAAAATTTTGAAGCAACAAGATATCACTCTTTGATTATTGACAATGAAACAATTTCAGATTCTCTTGAAATTTCTGCTGAAACTTCTGAAGGAACAATTATGGGTGTACGGCATAAACAATTTCCAATTGAAGGAATCCAGTTCCACCCTGAATCAATTCTAACAAATGAAGGATATAACATAATTAAAAACTGGTTAAGCTTATGAAAAATTACATTATAAAGCTACTAGACAAAGAAGATTTATCAATTGATGAATCTTATAATGCAATGAATATGATAATGAGCGGAACTGTTGATA
>CAZECH010000238.1:0-5118 GCA_964510675.1 uncultured Ignavibacteriaceae bacterium | reverse complement strand
TTCCTTCCTCTATGCCATATTTTTGAAAGAATGGCAGGTTATTATACAGGGTTTTCAGCGTGCAGCACAATTTATTTTGCAGAAAGCATTGAATCAGTTGCACAGAATATGATTGAAGCTAAGCCAACAATATTAACAACAGTCCCCCGGTTATTTGAAAGAATGTATGCAAAAGTTATTAAGAATGTTGAAAGCCAGAAACCTTCAAAGCAAAAGATATTTTATTGGGCTGTTGATATTGGGAAAAAATATATAACTGCGCAGCGAGTTGGAAAAGTTTCAATTTTATTAACCGGTAAATATAAAATTGCAGATACATTAGTATTTAAAAAACTGAGGGGAAAAACCGGTGGAAGATTGAGATTCTTTATTTCGGGTGGTGCTTCGCTTTCTAAAGATCTTGGTGAATTTTTTGAAGCAGCTGGCATTAAAATACGCGAAGGTTATGGATTGACTGAATCATCTCCCGTAATTACAGCAAACCATGTTGATGATTTTAAATTTGGTACTGTTGGTAAACCGTTAATAGGAGTAGAAGTTAAGATTGCACCCGATGGAGAAATACTTGCGCGTGGACCCAACATAATGCCGGGCTATTATAAAAACAAAAAAGAAACAGATGAAGTAATTATTAATGGTTGGCTTCATACCGGCGATATAGGTGAATTTGATTCCGAAGGTTATTTAAAAATAACAGATAGGAAAAAACACCTCTTTAAAACCTCCGCAGGAAAATATATTGCTCCAACTCCGATTGAAAACCTGTTTCTTACAAGTAAGTATATTGATCAGTTTGTTTTGATTGGAGACAGGAGAACTTTTCTTAGCGCACTTATTGTCCCGGATTATGAAGCAATTAAGGAATATGCAGATTCACGGAATATTCCATACAATACTATTGCAGACCTGGTAAAGAAAAAAGAGATTTATGATTTGATAGATAAAGATATGTCACAGTTTCAGAAGAAGCTTGCGAATTATGAACGTGTGAGAAAATTTACTCTGCTTGAAAAACCATTCACACTCGAAACCGGGGAAATTACTCCAAGTTTTAAAGTGAAAAGGAAGTTTGTGGAAAAACAATACGGGTCCTTAATTGAGGAAATGTACCAGGAAGCGGAGAAGTAAAGGTTGGTAATAACCGCATTGAGCTAAGTGTAGAGAGTATAGAATAAAAAATAATCCTACTTAATTTCTCTTCAAAATTTCAACCATATCATCATGAATCTTTCCATTGCTTGCAAGAATTTGAGTTGTTTCGTTCCGTAGAGGTTCATTATTAAAATTTGTTATAACTCCACCTGCTTCTTCAACAATCAGGGCACCGGCACAAAAATCCCATGGATTTAAATAGACTTCCCAAAAACCATCAAAAACACCTTTGGCTACATAACATAAATCTATAGCTGCAGAACCAAGTCTTCTTATTCCTCTTGCTTTTCTTGTAAACGCTACAAACTTCTCAAGTGCATTATGTGGATTTTGATGAACATTATAGGGAAAACCTGTAACAAGTAAGCTGAGTCCTAAGTTTGGATTAGCACTTACATTGATCTTCTCATCATTTGCAAAAGCTCCTCCCCCGCTTTCTGCTTTATATAGAACATCCATTGCAACATCATAAACAACGCCGGCAATTGTTTTTCCATTTTTTTGCAAACCTATCGAGATAGAAAAAATAGGAAGACCATGTGCAAAGTTCACAGTTCCATCAAGAGGATCAATTACCCAAATATATTCTGAGCCATTTTTAATATTCCCGCCTTCTTCTGCATGAATTCCGTGAGATGGATATTTTTTTTTTATAAAATCAGCTATAAGTTTTTCAGATGCTTTATCAATATTAGTTACAAGGTCGGAATCGTTACTTTTGAATTCAACTTTCAACTTTTTGTTAAAACCTTCTTTAATTATGCTTCCGGCTTCTTTGGCTATTGAGATTAAATCGTTAATCATTTTATCACAATTTTTTACTTTTCATTGATTAAAATTACAAATTAAAATCACAACAAATACATCCTTGATAGCACGAAGGCTTTTTGATATATTTAGAAGCAAGATAATGTTTAGAAAAAGGAATTTCAGGAGATATTTTTGGCCAATAAAAGTGAAATTGAAGTAGCAGAACAAAAGGAAACCAGCATTGTTGATAGTTTACCGGAAATCCTTCCAATACTTCCATTAAGAGATATCGTAATCTTTCCTTATATGATCTTTCCTGTTCTTGTTGGAAGAGAACAGTCTATAAGAGCAGCAAATTATGCGCTCGATAAAACCAAGTATATTTTTCTTTCAACACAAAAAAAATCAAACATTGAAGAGCCAAAGAAGGAAGACATATACCTTGAAGGAACAATTGCAAAGATTGTTCAGATACTTAAGCTTCCCAACGGCTTAATGAAGATACTCGTTGACGGACTTCTGCAGGGAAAGATTATTGAGTTCACACAAAACAAAGAATTTTTTGAAGCCCGAGTCGAAGTAATACTATCTCCTTTTGAAAATGATCATGAAATGAATGCTCTGGTCAGGCAGATGTCTCAATTATTTAAAGATTATGTTAAGATAAGCAGGAATATTCCTAATGAAACTATAGCTGCATTTGAGAATATTGAAGAACCCGACCGCAAATTGTTTTATGTTTCAGCAAATATAAACCAGTCAATTGAGGTTAAGCAAGTTATCCTTCAGAAGTTTGATTTAAAGGAACAATATTATGAAGTGATAAAAATACTCAATTCCGAAATTGACATTCTGAAGATTGAAAAAGAAATAGACAACAAAGTACAAGAGAATATTGCCAAGACACAACGAAAATTTATTATCCAGGAACAGATAAAAATTCTGCAGGATGAACTCGGTGATGAAGAAGATAGCTCACCTGAATTCCTAAAGATGCGCGACCAGATAAAAAAAGCAAAGATGCCGAAAGAGGCTGAATCAAAAGCAATCGAAGAACTTAACAAGCTAAAAAAAACTCCACCAATGTCGCCCGAATCAACTGTAATTAGAAATTATCTTGATTGGCTTATTGAGGTTCCATGGTCTAAAAAAACAAAAGATCTTTTGGATATAAGGCATGTTCAGAAAATTCTTGATGAAGATCATTTTGGATTAGAAAAACCAAAGGAAAGAATTATTGAACATATTGCCGTGCTGAATCTTGTAAAACAAATGCGAGGACAAATTCTTTGTTTTGTTGGACCTCCCGGAGTTGGTAAAACCTCCTTGGGCAAATCAATTGCAAGAGCATTGGGAAGAAATTTTGTAAGAATTAGTCTTGGCGGAATACGGGATGAAGCTGAGATACGCGGTCACAGAAGAACTTACATCGGGTCAATGCCGGGTAAAATAATACAATCAATGAAGAAAGCCGGATCGATAAACCCCGTTATGCTTCTTGATGAAATTGATAAGATGAGTATGGATTTCAGAGGCGATCCATCATCGGCTATGCTTGAAGTTTTAGATCCTGAACAGAATTATACTTTCAATGATCATTATATTGAAGTTGATTATGATCTCTCACAGGTAATGTTTATAACTACGGCAAATGTGAGATATAATATTCCTCTTCCTTTACAGGATAGAATGGAAATAATTGAATTACCCGGCTATCTTGAATTTGAGAAACTTGAGATTGCAAAACGGCACATTGTTCCAAAACAGCTTGAGGCTCATGGTTTAATAAATAAAAATGTAACTATGAATGATGAAGCGATTCTTAAAATAATTTCTGACTATACACGTGAAGCCGGTGTAAGAAACCTGGAACGTGAGCTTGCTTCTGTATGCAGAAAATTAGCCCGTGATATTGTGATTAAAGAATCTTCAAACGGAAGAAAGAAAATTTCTAAATTCATGGTTGATGAAGATAAAGTTGAAGATTATTTAAAAGTACCAAGGTACAGGCATCTTACCCATAATAAAGAAAAAAGAGTTGGCAGTGTTACAGGATTAGCATGGACAAGCGTAGGCGGCGAAATTTTATCTGTTGATGTAACTCTTATGAATGGAACTGGTAAACTTACATTAACCGGCCAGCTTGGAAATGTTATGAAAGAATCGGCACAGGCTGCTTTAAGTTATATTCGTTCTAAAGCTAAAGAACTGGGTTTAACCCCAAACTTTTTCCATGGTAAGGAAGTTCATATCCATTTGCCGGAAGGAGCTATTCCAAAAGATGGACCTTCAGCAGGAATCACAATGGCTATGGCTCTTTATTCTGCAATAAGTGGGAAAAAAGCTTCTAACGATGTGGCAATGACAGGCGAAATAACCTTAAGGGGAAATATTCTCCCCATCGGTGGTTTGATTGAGAAACTTCTGGCTGCAAAAAGAAATGACATAAAAACAGTTTTAATCCCTGATGGAAACACAATTGATCTGAAAGAAATTTCTGATAAAGTAAAAGATGGATTAAAGATTATTCCAATCTCGCAGATAGAAGATGCAATTCCATATGTTTTCCCTGTTGGATCTGAAGCCGGGAAAAAATCTAAAAAGAAAAAAAAGTCGAATGGATCCCGGCAAAAATCGGGGAAAGTATAAATGGCGGAAACTCTTTTAATTGATAGGGACCTTTCACTCGAAGAACAATATAAGAATCTGATTCCGCAGCTAAAAAGTCTTATCCCCCCTACTGATGAACTGATTACCAATTTAGCTAATTGTACAGCTGCACTTAAACAAAGTTTTGATAAAATAAGCTGGGTTGGTTTTTATTTATTTAACGGGAAAGAACTCTATCTCGGTCCGTTCCAGGGAAAAGTTGCATGCAGCATAATTAAAATTGGCAAAGGTGTTTGCGGAACTGCTGCAGAAAGTAGAGAAACTATTATTGTTCCTGATGTAAATAAATTTCCGGGACATATCTTTTGTGATCCAGATTCAAAATCTGAAATAGTTGTACCATTAATAAAGAAAGATGGAACTTTATTTGGTATTCTTGATCTTGACAGCTATCAATACAATTCATTCAATGAAACAGATAAAAAATATTTAGAAGAAATCTGTAAATTCTTAACTTCAGAAATAATTATATAATTTAATCTATGTCTTACGTAGTAACAGCAAGAAAATGGCGCCCGCAACAATTTAAGGAAGTTGTTGGACAGG
>CAZECH010000237.1:0-5139 GCA_964510675.1 uncultured Ignavibacteriaceae bacterium | reverse complement strand
TTAAATATTTATAAAAAATGAAAGCAAAAGATAGAACACTGATGATGCGGATAACGCAGATTAACACTGATTATATCCGTGGAAATCAGCGTCATCTGTTTTATCCGTGTTCCATTGAAGTTAAGAAATGAAATCATTCGCATTATTTAAAAAAGATATAAATTCCGAACTCCGCACCCGCTACGCTATAAACTCTCTCGCAATGTTTGTGGTTGTAACGCTAAGTGTAATTCTTTTTTCAATCGGGAATGAAAGAATAAGTGAGAGTTTAACAGGAGGATTATTCTGGGTTGTTATTTTCTTTACTTCAATGTCGGGTTTATCACGAGTTTTTGTTAGCGAGGAAGAAAGAGGAACTTCATTAACGCTTCAATTAATTGCAGCACCTTCAACGGTATTTTCGGGAAAGCTTTTATTTAATCTTATTTTAGTTTTTGCAATGAATACTGTAATAGCAATACTTTATTCAGCACTTTTTGAAGCTTTTATTCTTAGAAATTTTGCTCTTTTTCTTGTATCATTTATACTGGGTAATATAGGATTGGCATTTGCATCAACAATAATTGCAGCCATAATTTCAAAAGCAGGTGCAAAAGGCACACTATATCCTGTATTATCATTCCCGATCCTATTGCCTTTGATATTAACGTCTGTACAACTAACTTTGTTCTCAATGGATGGCACAAGCTTTGAAACTGCACAGTTTGAATTGGCAATTGTAGTGTGTTATGATATTATTATTCTTACAACTTCTTATATGCTTTTCGATTTTATCTGGAAAGAATAGTATTTTTAAGAACATAATCTTTTTTAAATAAATGATCTGGAAAATATTTTTATTTCTGTTACTTTGTTTTGTCTCAATAGCTGGAATCTCTTTTCCAATAGTTGAGAATCCGCAAGCCTGGTATGAGTTCCCATATATAAAAGGACTTGAAGAAAATGCAAAAATTATTTTCTTTCATGTTCCTACTGCCTGGCTAACTGTAATAGCTTTTTTTATGACGGCGATTTACAGTTTCAAATATTTAAGAAAGAAAAACCTTGATGATGATGCAAAATCTTATGCAGCCGCACAACTGGGAATTGTTTTCTGCATTCTTGCTACTGTTACTGGTGCAGTCTGGGCAAAGTTTGCCTGGGGCTCATTCTGGAGCTGGGATCCAAGACAAACAAGTATCTTTGCACTTCTATTAATTTATGGCGCCTGGTTTGCCTTAAGATCTTCAATTGAATCGGAAGAAAAGCGGGCAACACTTTCATCTGTTTATGCAATTATAGCTTTTGTTACAGTTCCGTTTTTTATTTTTATTATGCCAAGAATAATGACAGGCCTTCATCCAGGTTCTGCTGATGATACAAATGCCGGTCCTGTTATAGATTTTAAGATGAATTCAAATATGCAATTGATTTTCTTTTTATCATTAATCGGGTTTACCATTCTCTACTTCTGGATGTGGAGACTTGGATATAAATCACTTATTTACAGAGATAAACTAAACAAACAAATTTTAATAAGAGGATAAATGGAATTCTTAGAAAAGAATGCGATCTATATTGTAATGATAATTGTTTTAATTGTCTGGATAGGGATTTTCCTTTACTTGTTGAACTTAGACAAGAGAATTAAAAATGTTGAAAAAGAAATCGGAGAAAAATCATGAAGAACAAATATGTTTTCGGTGGGTTTATTATTGTGATATTCCTTGGTTTGATGGGATATCTTTTTACTCAAAGTAATATTCAGTATGTAGAAGATTTTACCATTGTAAAAGAAAAAGGTAAAATGGTTAAGGCAACAGGACAATGGGTTAAAGAAAAAAATTATGAGATAAATAAAGATCATAAAACATTCAGTTTTTACCTGCAGGATGCAAAAGGTGTTGAAATGAAAGTTTTGTATAATGGAACAATACCAAACAATTTTGAATCTGCTGTGAGCGTTGTCGTTACAGGTGAATACCGCGATGGGTATTTTCATGCAAAAGATATTTTAACAAAATGCCCGAGTAAGTATGAAGAAGAATTTAATGAACAAAAGACGAAAACTTCAGGGGTATAATAACTTGGCTGTAGCAAAAAAATCGCAATAAATATTTTATCCGGAATCAAATATCCAGCATCAAGCAACAAGTATCAGGAAACGAGGATTAAATGATTGGTAGTATAGTTTTAACAATAGCTTTGGTTTGCAGCATCTTCACAATGATGATGTATTTCCTTAATTACAGGGGATATAAGAATACTCTTAATTATGGACGCATCGGTTATCATTTAATGGCTATGCTTGTAATCGTTGCTTCAACATTACTTTGGCATGCTTTACTTACTCATTCTTATGAATACAAATATGTTTACAGCTACAGTCAGAATTCGTTAAAGACAGGATTTTTAATTGCTTCTTTCTGGGGAGGCCAGGAAGGGAGCTTTATGCTCTGGCTACTACTTACTTCAATTGTAGGAGTATTGCTTCAATCATATACTTCCAAAAGAGGTGATCTTGAACCTAGAGTGATGGCTGTGTTCACTCTTGCAACAACTTTTTTACTGATAATGGTTTCTCCTTTATTCAAAAATCCTTTCGAATATATCTGGACAGAACCTGTCTTCTTAAATATGAAGACACTTAACCAGGCTATAGTTGGAATGCCTTTACTTCAGAATTTTATTTTCAGTGATAATTCCTCGGGACAGAATTTTATAAAGATGAGCAGCGAACTTTATGCAGTTCTTTCTTCTGCGGGAATTGCTGTTCACGATCTTATAATAGATGGTAAAGGATTAAATCCTCAACTTCTGAATTTCTGGATGCAGATTCATCCGCCGATTCTTTTCACCGGTTTCTCAATGGCAACAGTACCATTTGCTTTTGCATTAGCAGCTATGATGAAAAATGATTATAAAGATTGGGTAAAACAAGCTTTTCCCTGGGTTTTAGCCGGAACAGGAATTCTTGGTCTTGGAATTATGCTTGGCGGTTATTGGGCGTATGAAATGCTTGGCTGGGGCGGTTATTGGGCATGGGATCCTGTAGAAAACTCAAGCTTGATTCCATGGCTTGTTGGTGTTGCTTCTATTCATACTTTGCTTGTGCAGAGAAAAAGTCAGGCTAAAGGTGGAGTCGGAAGATATGCAAAGACAAATCTTATTCTCTGTTTGATGACTTACATCCTTGTTCTTTACAGTACATTCTTAACAAGAAGCGGAGTGCTTGGAGATGCTTCTGTTCATTCCTTTGTTGATCCCGGAATGGTTGTTTATTTGTTCCTCGTAATCTTCATAGGGACTTTTATTGCCCTTGGCTTTGGCATGCTGATTTACAGGTGGAAGGCTTTAACGGAAGAAACTCCTGCTGATGAAGGATTACTTTCACGTGATCTTGCATTATTTACTGCAACTATTGTACTAAGCGCATCTGCAATAATTATTCTTGTCGGAACTTCAGCACCTATATTCGGACAAGCTGTTGATACTTTCTTCTATAACGAAATGCATATCCCTCTTGCAATAATAATAGGTTTGCTTAACGGTTTGAGCATCTTACTAAAATGGAAGAATACAAAAAAGGAAGAGCTTATAAAAAAATCCGTCTTCTCAGTTTCTGCTTCAATAGTCCTGACAGCACTTATTGTTTTATTCGGAAAAGTAACAGATATAATGATGATACTTCTTGCTTTGTCTGCTTCATTTTCTCTGTTTGTTAATGCTGAGATTGCAATTAAAATTATCCGGGGAAATATAAAGATGGTTGGAGCTTACGTTGCTCATATTGGTATCGCCTTATTTATTCTTGGTGTAATTGGTTCTGCTGCATATAGTGATGAAACAGACATAGACCTTATAAAAGGTGAACCGAAAGAAGCTTTTGGTTACCAGATGACTTTTACCGGTTTTCAACCGATTGAAAATGAAACCAAGTATGCTTTTAATGTTGATATTAAAAAGGGAGATAAAGTTTATTCAGTCTCGCCTGTAATGTATATAAGTGAATTCAATAATGGTTTGATGAGGGAGCCGGCAATCCTTACAACATTTACTAAGGATATTTATGTTTCTCCTATAGGATATGAAGAAGGTGGAGATGGTCACGATCACGATGGTTCTGTAATCCAACTGCAAAAAGGCGGATCAACGGAATTTAATGGAGTGAAAATTATTTTTAATGAATTTGATATTTCTCCGGAGACGATGCAGGCAATGCAGGAGGGGAAAGATTTTGAAATGGGAGCCAAACTTGCTGCTGAAAAGGATGGAGTAAAAAAAGAGTTTGAGCTGAAAAGAAAATCAATTTCAGGCAAAACAGAATTTACTTCAGAATCAATTAAAGAGTTAAATATTAAAATTGATTTGCTGAATCTTTTAGCTGGCAAGATTGATATTGCATTATCAGCTCTCGATGGAAAGCAAATGCAGAAAGTAGAAGAGAAAAAAGAAAAACTTTCTGTAACAGCAAGTGTTAAACCTTTCATAAATTTTGTTTGGATTGGCGTTGCTGTTATGGTGTTTGGTTTCTTTGTTTCAGTTGCCAAAAGATTGCCGGAATCTTTTGTGAAATAAATTTATTTCAAAGAAAGACAATAGGGGCGATGTGACTTATCGGTATGTAGTTAAATCTTGGTTATGTATAGTTTAAGATAACCTGTTATTAGTTTCCCTTATATTTCACAACTCCGCTTCCAAAAGTTGCGAGCCATTTATTTCCTGCACCATCAAAAGCAATGGCAAACACTCTATCGTTTGGTAAACGAGAATCAGAAGTAGTGAAATTAGTCCAGGTGTTGCCATTAAATTTCGATAAACCACTCTCTGTATTCCCAAACCATTTGTTGTTATGAGAATCTATAGCAACATAATGAACATTACCACTTGGAAGAGATGTATAGGTTTCCCATCCCAAACCATTAAAAAATCCTGAACCGCCAGATATACCCAATACTGAATGAATAGAAACCCAGGGAGTATTATTATTATCAATTGCTATATGGTTTGCATTTTTTGATACTCCGGTTTTAAAGCTCCTGTAAATTGTCCAATTCACATCATTGAATTTTGATATCCCATCATTTAAAGTTCCAATCCATTTGTTATTCTGATTATCAATAGCAATTGTAGTAATATCATTTGAATTAATTTCGGAAT
>CAZECH010000236.1:0-5152 GCA_964510675.1 uncultured Ignavibacteriaceae bacterium | reverse complement strand
TTATTGAAAATCCGATTGTTGCAAACTTTAAAGAAGGTCTTTCTGTTCTTGAATATTTTATTTCCACACATGGTGCAAGAAAAGGTCTTGCAGATACAGCCTTAAAAACTGCTGATGCCGGTTACTTAACAAGAAGACTTGTTGATGTATCCCAGGATGTAATAATAAGTGAAATTGATTGTGGGACTATTCTAGGTATAGAAATAACAGCGTTGAAAGATGTTGAACAGGAAAGAGAACCATTGGCAGAGAGAATAACCGGTCGTACTGCACAGGAAGATGTTTATGATCCGAGAAATGAAGAAATTATTATTGCTGCCGGAGAAATGATAACAGAAGATATTGCAGAAAAAATTGAAGATGCAAATATTGAATCCGTATATATAAGAACAGTTCTTACTTGTGAATCGAAACGTGGTGTTTGTGCAAAATGTTATGGAAGAAATCTTACAACCGGGAAGATTGTTGAAATTGGCGAGGCAGTAGGAATTATTGCTGCACAATCAATTGGTGAGCCTGGAACACAATTAACATTAAGAACATTTCACCTTGGCGGCACTTCATCAAGAATTGCAAGTCAATCCCAGGTAGAAACAATAGTTGAAGGAATCGTTAGATTTGAAAGAATTTCTTATGTTGAAAAATCTGATTTCATCGGTAATATTAAAGTTGTTACAGGCCGTCGAGGAGTAATCGGAATATACGATGAAAATAACCGCCAGGTTAAAAAATATGATGTCCCTTATGGAGCAGAACTTATGGTTAATGATGGAAGTAAAGTAAAAAAACGTTCACCACTATATAATCACGATCCTTATAATTCTGTCATTCTAACTGATATTGCCGGTAGAGTATCATTTATTGATTTAATTGATGGAGTAACATTACAGCAGGTTACCGATGAACAAACAGGGCATGTTCAAAAAGTTGTAATTGAATCGAAGGATAAAAATCTTACTCCAAGTATTTCTATTGAAAGTGAAGACGGGACAAAGAAATCCTTTAACCTTCCAACAAGATCCTATCTTTCTGTTGAGGAAGGTGAATCAATTTCTTCAGGAACAATATTGGCAAAAATATCTAGGCAGCAGTCAAAGAGCAGAGATATAACTGGCGGATTGCCTAGAGTGACTGAATTGTTTGAGGCAAGAAGCCCGCAAGAACCAGCGATAGTTTCTGAAATTGAAGGTGTTGTAAAATTTGGTGCTAAGAAAAAAGGTTCTAGAGAAATTCTTGTTACTGCTCCAGATGGTTCTGATGAAAAGAAATATAATGTTCCTCTTGGAAAGCATGTTCTTGTTCAGGATGCAGATGAAATTCCCGCTGGTGAAAAAATAACAGATGGTCCTATTAATCCTCATGATATTCTTAAGATTAAGGGAACAAGTGCCGTACAGGAATACCTGGTAAATGAAATTCAGGATGTATATCGTTTACAAGGTGTTAAAATAAATGATAAGCATATAGAGGTTATAGTTCGTCAGATGCTTCAAAAAGTAAAGATCGTTTCGCCTGGCGACACAAGATTTCTAGAAGAAGATATAGTAGATAAGAATGAGTTTATTGATGAAAATAATAAGACAATGACAACAGTCTATATCGAAGATAAAGGTGATTCAAAATATAAAGATGGGCAGTTAGTATCCAAAACTAAAGCAAGAGAAGTTATTACTGATCTTAAAAAGAAAGAAAAGAAACCGATTCAGGTAAGAGATGCTGAACCAGCTACCTTTGAACATATATTACTTGGAATTACTCAGGCTGCGCTATCTACTGAAAGCTTTATATCTGCTGCTTCTTTCCAGGAAACAACCAAAGTGCTTGCAAATGCAGCTACTGAAGCTAAAGTGGATAAACTTTTAGGACTCAAAGAAAATGTTGTAATGGGCCATTTAATTCCTGCTGGTACAGGATTAAGGAAATATAAAAACATTATTCTCAAAACCGAGGTTACTGTACCTGAGGAAAAGCCTGCTGAAGAAGTTCAGGTAACATAGTATTAGTGACAGTTGATCAATTTGATTTTATAAAGAAGGATATATTCTTGACAAAATTATCCATTAAGTCTATATTTGTAATCTGAAAATTTTTAAGAACAAGATAATTTAGGAGTATTTTTTGCCGACAATAAATCAGTTAGTTCGAAAAGGTCGTATTCATATAGAAACAAAAAAGAAAGCTCCGGCTCTAGAATCGTGCCCGCAAAAAAGAGGTGTGTGTACAAGAGTTTATACAACAACTCCTAAAAAACCAAACTCGGCTTTAAGAAAAGTTGCTAGGGTTAGGTTAACAAATCATATTGAGGTAACTGCTTACATTCCTGGTGAAGGACATAACTTACAGGAACACTCAATTGTACTTATAAGAGGTGGCAGAGTTAAAGATCTTCCAGGAGTTCGCTATCATATTATTAGAGGTACACTTGATACAAGTGGTGTTGAGGATAGAAGAAAAGGAAGGTCAAAATACGGAGCCAAAAAACCGAAAGCTAAATAAACATGAGAAAAAAAAGATCTGAAAAAATATATATAAAACCAGATGCAAAGTATAACGACCTTGTAGTAGCAAAGTTTATCAATTCTCTGATGTATGATGGTAAAAAGTCTAAATCAAGACAAATTGTATATGAAGCTTTTGACCTTATTGAAGAAAAAACAAAGAAACCCGGTATTGAAATATTTAAAAAAGCAATTTCAAATGTACAGCCGGTTATCGAGGTAAGAAGTAGAAGGGTAGGAGGTGCTACATACCAGGTTCCTACTGAAGTTAGACCTGAGAGAAGAATCGCTTTGGCTATGCGTTGGATAAAATCATACACACGTCAAAGAAATGATAAATCAATGGCGCTTAAGTTAGCTACTGAATTAATCGCAGCTTCTTCTGGTGAAGGTTCCTCTGTAAAGAAAAAAGAAGAAACTCATAAAATGGCTGAAGCAAATAAAGCATTTGCTCATTTTAAATGGTAATAAATAATTATTAAAGAATAGAATGGCAAGATATAGTTTAGATAAAGTAAGAAACATTGGAATTATGGCTCACATTGATGCCGGAAAAACCACTACAACCGAGAGAATTCTTTTTTATACAGGCAGAACCCATCGTTTAGGTGAAGTTCATGATGGAGCCGCTACAATGGATTGGATGGAGCAGGAAAAAGAGCGAGGCATAACCATTACAAGCGCTGCAACCACATGCTTTTGGAATGATCATCAGATTAATATTATTGATACTCCGGGACACGTTGATTTTACTGCTGAGGTTGAACGTTCTCTGAGAATTTTGGATGGTGCTGTTGCATTATTTTGTGCTGTAGGAGGCGTTGAACCACAATCTGAAACTGTTTGGAGGCAAGCAGATAAATACAAAGTTCCCAGGATTGCTTTTGTAAATAAAATGGATAGAACTGGTGCTGATTTTTATACTGCTATTCAGATGATGAGGGACAGGCTTGGTGCCAATGCTGTACCAATTACCCTTCCAATTGGTGAAGGTGATTTATTTGTTGGTATCATTGATCTAATTAATTTTAAAGCTAGATTATATCATGAAGCTACTTATGGAGCTACATTTGAAGAAATGGCTATCCCACATGATCTAATTGAAATAGCTAATAAGTATAGAACTGAAATGTTAGAAGCTGTTTCTGATGTTGATGATACTCTTCTTGAAAAATATCTTGAAGGTAAAGAGATAAGTGAAAAAGAAGTTAAAGCTGTCTTGAGAAAAGCTACTATAGAACTTAAAATTATTCCTGTTCTCTGTGGTTCGGCATTTAAAAATAAAGGAGTTCAGAAACTTCTTGACTCAGTTGTTGATTTTTTGCCATCTCCTGCAAACTTCAGTGAGATTGATGCTCATCATATTGGGTTGAATGATAAAGTTACGAGAAGAACCGCTGATGATGAGAAATTCAGTGCACTTGCATTTAAGATTATGACTGATCCATTTGTTGGAAAACTTACATTCTTCAGAGTTTATTCCGGTACTTTAAAAACCGGTTCATATATATATAATGCAGTAAGCAGTAAGAAGGAAAGAATTGGTCGTCTTCTCCAGATGCATGCAAATCATAGAGTGGAAATTGATGAGGTTAAAGTTGGAGATATTGCAGCTGTAGTTGGTTTAAAACATACTAAAACAGGTGATACACTTTGTACTGAAGATGATCCCATTTTATTGGAAAAAATTATTTTTCCGGAACCAGTTATTCAAATTGCCATTGAACCTAAAACAAAAGCTGATCAGGATAAACTTTCAGACGCATTAGGCAGATTATCAGATGAGGATCCTACATTCAGAGTACGGGTTGATGATGAAACAGGGCAAACATTAATTAGTGGCATGGGCGAACTTCATCTTGAAATTCTTGTTGAAAGAATGAGAAGAGAATTTAAAGTTGAAGCTAATGTTGGTAAACCCCAGGTTGCATACAGAGAAACGATAACTCAAACAGTTCAATCTGAAGGCAAATTTATTAAACAGTCTGGTGGACGGGGTAAATACGGACACATATGGATTGAATTAAGTCCTAATGAATCCGGGAAAGGATATGAGTTTGAAAATGCAATTGTTGGCGGTGTAGTTCCACGCGAATATATTACTCCTGTTTCTGTAGGTATCAAGGAAGCAATGAGAAACGGAGTTATAGCAGGATTCCCTGTTGTTGATATTAAAGCAAAACTTTATGATGGTTCTTATCATGATGTTGATTCAGATGAGATATCATTTAAAGTTGCAGGTTCAATAGCTTTTAAAGAAGGTGCAAAAAAAGCTAAACCTATTCTACTTGAACCAATAATGGAAGTTGAGGTTGTTACACCGGAAGAATACCTTGGCGATGTTATGGGAGATTTAAATTCCCGTCGTGGGAAGATTGAAGGTTTTTCAGCGCGTAAAGATGCTCAGATAATTAAAGCAAGAGTACCCCTCTCGGAAATGTTTGGGTATGCAACAATTCTCAGATCCATGACCCAGGGGAGAGCAATTTACACGATGCAGTTTGCGGTTTATCAGGAAGTTCCAAAATTTATTGTTGATGAAATTGCAGAAAAATCACTTGGTAAAAAACCAATATCAGTTTAACAAGAACAATTAAAGGAAAATAAATTAAAGGAGATTTAGATGGCAAAAGAAAAATTTGACAGGAGTAAAC
>CAZECH010000235.1:0-5182 GCA_964510675.1 uncultured Ignavibacteriaceae bacterium | reverse complement strand
TGTAAAAAAAATATTGAAATATGAAAATGAATTCTCAAATATTATTTTTTGCATTCCAAAATTAAAAAGCAGCGGCCGTTTTGAATTTGCTCTTGAGAAATGTTCTGAACTTGGAATAACAAATTTCATAATATTTGATTCTGAAAGAGCGATTTACAAATCCGATAAAAAAGGAAGATGGGAGAAAATAGTTCTATCAGCAATGAAGCAGTCTCTAAGAAGTTACTTACCTGTTTTAACTGTTGCCAATTCTTTAAAAGATATTTTTAAACTTGATGGGAAAAAAATAATTCTCGAACAGAAATCAGAAAGGAAAATATCCGAATTGCAATTGCAGAAAGATGAGAAATATTATTTTATATTTGGTCCCGAAGGTGGATTTACAAATGAAGAATTAAGGATGCTTGAAGAAGAACATAAACATAAATTAGCCGATAATCGCTTAAGAACTGAAACTGCAATAATTAAATGTGCATCAATAATTACAGAATTATATTGAAAACTTATTTTTCCATTCTCTTAATTCTAATTTTTTTTCTAGTCGGATGTTCAAGTTCTACGCGTTTTGGAAAAGAAGATTCAGAATCAAAACCGAGATACGAAACTGAAGATGAAATCCCCTATGTTCTAGAAGTTGTTGATGGAATTGCATCATATTATTCTGATGAATTCCATGGAAGAAAAACTGCAAATGGTGAAACCTATGATATGTATGCTTTAACTGCTGCACATAAGTCTTATCCTTTTAATACTGAAGTAAGAGTTACTAATCTTTCAAATGATAAATCAGTTGTGTTGAGAATAAACGATAGAATGCCTGGTTATAAAGGAAGAATAATTGATATTTCTTTTCAGGCCGCAAGAGAACTGGGTATGTTAATTACAGGTATTGCAGATGTTGAGATTGAAGTTTTAAAATGGGGAGATGTGGAATAATGAAGTAATGTAGTAATAGAATATAGAAGCATTTTTTTTATTTCTCCTACAATTCTAATACTCCGATTTTCAATTATTTCAAGTATTGTGTAAAGTATAAATAATAAACTAATGGAGTTTAAATTGGAATGGATTACCGATCCGCAGTATTTAATTGCATTTTTAACTTTAACTGTTTTGGAAATAGTTCTTGGTATTGATAACATTATTTTTATTTCTATTGTATCAGGAAAACTTCCGGAAACTCAACAGCCAAAAGCAAGATTTGTTGGTTTATCTCTCGCAATGATTATGAGAATACTTCTGTTACTTTCACTTACCTGGATAATGCGGTTAACATCGCCTTTATTTGAAATTTTATCTCAGGAAATTTCAGGGAGAGATTTAATATTGATAGTTGGTGGATTATTTCTGATTGGTAAAAGTACTTTTGAAATTCACGATAAGCTTGAAGGTGAAGAAGGTAGTAAATCAACTAAAGTTTATCCATCTTTTTCAAATGTAATTGTACAGATACTTCTTCTGGATATTGTTTTCTCACTTGATTCAGTGATAACTGCTGTTGGAATGGTTGATAAGATCGGAGTTATGATTTCGGCTGTCGTTGTTGCAGTAATTTTTATGATGATCTTCGCATCACCAATAAGCAATTTTGTTCATAAGCATCCGACGATAAAAATCCTTGCTTTAAGTTTTTTAATCCTGATTGGTTTATCTCTTTTTACAGAAGGATTCGATCAGCATATACCTAAAGGCTATATCTATTTTGCAATGGCATTCACAGTTTTTGTAGAAATGCTGAACCTTAAGATAAGAGGGAAGAGTAAACCGGTAAAACTTAAAGAAGCTTATGTGGAAGAAGAAAAATGATTAACTATTAAGAGTATAAAGAATAGAGGTATAGAATATTTATATAGTATATACCTCTGTTCTTCAAGAGTTTGTATTTATTCTTTACTTTTTAATCTTACCTAATTCTTTTTTTACACTTGCCCACCAATCATTTTTAATGATATCATATTTTGCTTTTTGTTTTTCATCAAGAGAAAGTTCAATCTTTGCATTTAGATTTTTCTGATTCTCTTCAGTGGGATTATTTAAATAATCATTTAATAATAATTTAATTTCATCAGACTGTTTATCTGTTAATAAAACTTTATGTTGAAGTTTAATAACCAGATCATCTGCGGCTTTTGCACTTGTTTGTGCATTTACCGTATTAATCAGTAAAAAAGTAAAGATTAATATTGCAAAGCAGGTTAATTTTTTATTATTTTCTCTGTTAGTCATTATTGATATCCTTCTAAAAATTTCTTGTTAAAACTAACATCCCTGAGAGGGAATGTCAATGTTATAATAGTTGTCCAATTAAATCATAAAAGGAGTTATTATGAATTTAGTAAAACATTCAGTCATTCTGTTTTTCTTTTGTTGTCTGTTTCTACCTGGTGTCTCAGCTCAAAGTTCCCCTGAGATTAGTCCTTCAGAAGATACTTTTTTTAAAGATCTTGTTGGCCAGATGCATTTTATCGAGGGAAGACTTGTTTCCTTAGCCGAAGCAATGCCGGAGGATAAATACAACTGGAGGCCTTCAGAAGGAGTTAGATCTGTTGGTGAAGTTTATGTTCACGCTGGAGGAGCAAACTATTTTCTTCTTTCTTTTTTAGGTGGAAAAATGCCGGAGGGATTCAGTCCTGATTATGAAAAGACTATGACCAAAAAATCAGATATAATTAAAATGATAAAAGATTCATATGAGTATGCCAGAAACTTTATATCAACTTTAAAAACTGAAGATCTCGATAAAGAAGTGGAATTACCCTTTGGAAAATTTAATCAAAGGAATGTTTTATTTATTGTAATGAATCATGGTCATGAACACTTAGGCCAATCAATTGCTTATGCAAGATCAAATGGAATAACTCCTCCCTGGTCTGAAGGCCATTAGTACCATAGAGATTTTTTTAACCATATTATACTCATTCCTGAAAAAGGGATGAGTTTTTTATTTATTACCTCAAATATTTCAGTTTTATTTTAATTATTTTTGATAAAGAAAAAATAAATTGATTGAAAATTCTGCAAAGCTGTTGTTTGATAAGCATATAAATCTTCTTAGACAAGAAGGATTTAATGTTTCTGATTCAGCAAAAAAAGATTATTGTTTTGAATCAATAATTAAATCGAACAGAGAGTCTATAAAACTGCAGGTTTATTTTGGAAAGAAAGGAATAAAAACAATTCTGCAAGGGAATAAAGAAAGTGATGTCTATAAGAAAATCAATTCAATTTTATTCGGAGACAAGCTTTTTAATTCACCGGAGATTATAGAACCGGATTCGTATATAGGAATTGATGAATCAGGTAAAGGAGACTACTTTGGGCCATTGGTTATAGCAGGAGTATTTGTTGATAGCCAAATAAAAGAAGATCTTTTAAAGATTGGTGTTAAAGATAGTAAACTTTTATCCGATTATCAGATTAGGATAATTGCAGAAGGAATTAAGAAGATTCCTTCTTTAAATTTTAATATAGTAACAATTAACCCTGAAAAATATAACCAGCTTTATACTAAGATAAGAAATGTAAATAAGCTTTTAGCCTGGGGACATTCCAGGGTAATCGAGAATCTCCTATTGAAAGTTAAAACATTTGATGCTGTAAGTGATAAATTTGGTAATGAAAATTATATAATAAAAAGTTTGATGGCTGAAGGTAAAAAAATAAATCTAACACAAATAACTAAAGGTGAACGTTTTATTGGTGTTGCAGCCGCATCCGTGCTTGCAAGAGAAAAGTTTATTAACTGGTTCACAATCCAGGAAAAACAATTTAAAATAAACTTACCCAAAGGAGCTTCATTAATTGTTGAAGAAAAAGCAAAATCTTTAGTAAAAAAATCCGGTAAAGAATTCCTTTCAAAATTTGTGAAGTTACATTTCAAAACAACAAAGAAAATTATTACAGTAAAGGAGTAGAAGAACAGGAAATGGGAAAATCGAAAGTAAGAAGGATAGGAGTTTTAACAGGGGGCGGAGATTGTCCCGGATTAAATGCTGTAATCAGAGGAGTAACAAAACCTGCTCAGGATTATGGGATGTCTGTTCTAGGAATAATTGATGGCTTTGAAGGTTTGGTTGAAGGAAGAGCAAAGGAATTAAAAAATGAAGATGTATCCGGAATTCTGGCTAGAGGGGGAACTATACTTGGATCTTCAAATAAAGGAGATCCTTTTCACTGGCCAATTCAAAAAGAAGGTAAAATAGAGATTGCTGATAAATCGCAATCTGCGTTAAAAAATTATCAGGCTTGGAATCTCGATGCTTTGATAGCAATAGGCGGCGATGGAACAATGCATATCTGTAAGAAACTTGGTGACATGGGAATAAATATAATTGGAGTTCCTAAAACTATTGATAATGTTCTCGACGCAACTGATTTAACTTTTGTTCATGACTCGGCTGTATTTATTGTATCTGAAGCACTTGATCGTCTTCATACAACTGCTTCTTCACATCACCGTGTTATCGTTTGTGAAGTGATGGGAAGGTACGCTGGCTGGATTGCACTAAATGGCGGCTTAGCAGGAGGAGCTGATATTATTTTGATTCCGGAAATTCCTTTTTCATGGGAAAAGATTTATGACAAAATTCATAAACGTCAGTTGATGGGAAAAAGATTCAGCCTTGTTTGTGTAGCAGAAGGTGCAAAAGCGCAAGGTGAAGAATTAGTTGTTAAAGAAGCAGACATTAAAAGAACCGATCCAATTCAGCTTGGTGGCATTGGAGCAGTTGTAGCAAAAAATATTGAAAAGAATACTGGCAGGGAAACAAGAGTCACTGTTCTTGGACATTTACAACGCGGAGGAAGTCCAACTCCTTTCGATAGAATTCTTTCCACAAAATTCGGAGCTTTTGCTGTAGATCTTGTAAGCCAGGGAAAATTTGGTAGAATGGTTGCTTTAAAAGGAAACGAAATAAAAAATGTTAAGATTGAAGATGCAATTGGAAAACAAAAGTTAGTTCAACCGGATAATCAAGCTTTATTTGCAGCAAAATCTGTTGGTATTTCGTTCGGAGTATAACCGGTTTTCAATTTGATTTTACAAGGAGCTTACATATATTTGAACGCTCAATTTTAGCTATTAAATTCTATTTGTTGAGTGAAGTTTTTTGAAATTTAATCTTTTAAGGGGTCGTAGTTCAGTTGGTTAGAACGCCTGCCTGTCACGCAGGAGGTCGCGAGT
>CAZECH010000234.1:0-5220 GCA_964510675.1 uncultured Ignavibacteriaceae bacterium | reverse complement strand
ATGTTGCCCAATCAGGTACAAGCATTGAATTAGAAATTAAAACTCTTGGTGCATCTGTATATGTTTTAAAAATCCCGACAGGTTTGCCGGATTGAATTAATAAAGTTTCATCATTTTCAAGTTCTTTTAATGATGAGATGATTGCTTCATAACATTCCCAGTTTCTTGCTGCTTTACCGCTTCCACCGTAAACAATTAATTCTGATGGCTTCTCTGCAACTTCAGGATCAAGGTTATTCATCAGCATTCTCATTGCTGCTTCCTGAACCCATCCTTTACAGGAAATCTTATTCCCCATTGGAGCTTTGATAATTTTTTCAGCTTCTGAGATCATAACTAATCGCTAAAATGATTGATGAGAATACTTTTATATTGAGTGTTAAGTGATTTATAAATCCACCTTTTGAAGATCCAGCTTTTCTTAATCTTCTTATCAAGAAACTCTGTGTTTTGCTTTAATTGATGAACTAAGCGGGTTCTTTCATCTTTTGTTAATTTGATTTGGTCCTCATCGCCTGAAAGCTTGGAAAGGATTGAAGAAAAAATTTTATTCTCTGCGAAGTATTTATTGTCTCCTTCAATTTGTTTTAAGTTTTGTTTACAAAAAGTAGAAAGCAGTTTTTTTTCATTGCTTGAAAATTCAAAATTATAATTTGTGAACAGCTTTTTCATGATTTACCGGAATATTTTTAAGTGACAACAGATTTTCCCGTATCTTTTGATAACCAGGTTTTATAACATCATAAATGTAATTCAGTCGTTCCTTATAATTAATAAATGCTGATTTCATTGAGTTGATAGTTATTTTTTCAATATCATCAAGAGTAATATTAAATACATCAATTGCAGTAAGGAATTCTTTTGTCATCGTTGTATTGCTCATTAAACGATCGTCTGTATTTATAGACACCCTGAATTTTTCTTTAAATAAAATTCCAAATGGATGATTCTCTATTTTATCAACTGCGCCTGTATGAACATTGCTTAGCAGGCAAATCTCAAGAGGGATTCTTTTATCAAGAACATATTGAGCAAGTTCGCCGAAACCGACAACATTTCCTTCTTTATCAAATGAAATATCTTCTTTCAATCTCGTTGCATGCCCTATACGATGCGCTCCGCACCATTGTATTGCCTGCCAGATTGATTCTTTACCAAAAGCTTCACCAGCATGTATGGTTATATTAAAATTTGCCTTTTGTATATACTGAAATGCTTCAATATGTTTTTTGGGAGGATATCCTCCTTCTTCTCCTGCAAGATCAAATCCAACAACACCTTGATTACGGAAGTTCACAGCAAGCTCTGCTATTTCAAGAGTATTTTTCATATTTCGCATACCACAGAGTATTAAACCATAACCCACACCAAAATCTTTTTTCCCTTTTTCCAGTCCTTCAAGCACTGCATTAACAACATCTTCCTGGTAAAGTCCCTTTGTAGTATGAAAAACCGGGGCAAAACGTGTCTCGACATAACAGACACCATCGTTCTTCATGTCTTCCATCATTTCATAAGCAATACGTTCAAGAGATTGTTTGGTTTGCATAACAGCAATTGTGTGTTCAAATCCTTGCAAGTATTCTACAAGATTTCCTTTATTAGCCCCTCTGTGAAACCATTCGCCAAGTTCGGAATGATTGCTTGTTGGCAATTTTTTGTAACTAATTTCTTTAGCAAGATCAATGATTGTTTGAGGTTTTAATCCGCCGTCAAGATGATCGTGAAGAAGTACTTTCGGGACTGATTTTACTATTTGTTCTATAGTCAAGATGAGTCTCTTTTTAATAATCAAAAATATCTTTTTAATTCCGCAAAATCAATTTAAACATATATAGTCAATAAATGATTTTGGTATTACCAAATTGTTCAAAGAGATGTTTATTTCTTGACTATCGGAAACAGATATACTAACTTTATTAATCATTTTATAGATATAATAGTGGAGTGGAAATGAGATCTTCAAAAATTATAATTTTATTACTGGTTTTTCTTGGTTTTACATTTATGGGATATCAATGCAGTTCTTCGGAATTAACCAGTGCAAAACTTTACATTCAGCAAAAGAATTATGATAAAGCATTGCCTTTGCTGGAACAGGAAGTACAAAAAAATCCTAAAAGTAGTGAGGGATTTTATTTATTAGGCCTTGTCTATGGTGAAAAAGAACAATATGATAAAATGATTGATGCATATAACAAATCGCTTGCTATCAATCAGGAATTTAAGGATTATATTGATCAGTCAAAGCTAAGCCATTGGGCTACTCTTTTTAACAAAGGAGTTAAAGCATTTCAGGATGGAACAAATACGGATGTTGAGGACTCCAGTAAGGTACTTTTATCCCGTGCAGCAAACTATTTTGAGGAATCTATAAAAATAATGCCTGATTCTATGGGTACATATAAAAATCTAGCCTTTGTTTATTTGAGTGCAGGTAATTATGATGCAGCAATGGAGCCATTGAAAGTAATGATCGAAAAAGAAAAATCTCTTGATGGTTATAGATTCGTGGGTGAGATACTTTATGAAAAAGGAAATCAGTTAAAAGCAACAGATGAAACTGCTGCCAATCAATCATATGAAGAAGCAATTATAATTCTTGAGGAAGGAAGAAAATTATATCCTAATGATCCGGATATTTTACTAGCCCTTTCAAATTCCTACATTGCTGCTAATAAACTTGATATTGCAAAAGATGTATTTAAGGCAGGCGTTGAAGCAGAACCGGAGAATAAATACTATCGTTATAATTACGGAGTTCTTTTATTGGGTGGTGAAGAATATGCCGAAGCTGAAAAACAATTTCTAAAAGCTATTGAATTAGATCCTGAATATGAAAATGCCATATACAACCTTAGTGTTACTTATGTTAAATGGGGAACTTATCTGAATAAGGTTGCCGATGAAAAAGGAGAGACTTCAAGTGAATATAAAGATAAATATCAGCTTGCTTTGCCATATCTTGAAAAAGTTGTGCAAATGAAAACGGATGATGCAGTGCTTTGGGAACTTCTTGGAAAAGTTTATACTGTGCTTGGTATGCAGGAAGATGCTAGTAATGCTTTTGCTAAAGCAGATCAGCTAAGACAACAATAAAGGTTTTTTAATGGCTCAATCTAATCAACCCCAGGGACAACAGATCAACATAGAGCTCGGTGAAAAAGAAGCCGAAGGAATTTATTCTAATATGGCTATCATTACTCATTCACCTGCAGAGTTTGTAATAGATTTTACCAGGATTGTCCCTGGTCTTCCTAAAGCTAAAGTTCATGCTAGAATAATTACAACACCTCAGCATGCTAAAATGCTTCTTAAGGCTTTAAAGGATAATATAGATAAATTTGAAAGCAGGTTCGGAGAAATAAAAACAGATATTCCGAACCAGCATTTTGGTTTTACACCCCACATTAAGAAAGACGAAAAAGTTAATTAAGATCGTCACCCTAAATAGTTCCGACATTTAAAACTTATGCAGCACAGATTAATAATCTGTGTTATGTCTGTTTAAATAGTAAAAATTACTATTTCCTCTCCGTAATACTTACGATTTCTCAATCTTAAACACGCTTGTAAATCATATTTTCGTTATTTCAATGGTATAGAAATTGGCTTTTTATATGCCTGCCAGCAAGCGGTAACAAAAAGAAGGTAAGCGATTTTTAGTGAACGGGATTCAGCTAAAGGCTGATAAATTGAATGAAACAATTATACATAGTAATGATTTTTGTTTTTACCGGGTATTGGATTTTTGTAAATGCACAGGACAATTCAAGTGTTCTTTCTTCACAAGTAATAGAACTTAAACAGAATTTTCCCAATCCATTTAATCCCTCAACTCAAATCGAATATTTCCTTCCACAAAGAACTTATGTTGAAATAAATATCTATAACATACTTGGGAAAAAAATGTTTGTACTTGTAAAATTTGAAGGGGCTAAAGGATGGCACAAAGTGCAATTTAATGCTGAAGATTTACCTTCCGGTTTATACATTTATGAGTTATTAACACCGATGTTTAACCTGCCGGCAGGCAGGGCAAACCAGGAAAATGTTGTATATGAAGTGATCAGGAGAGTATGAATGAAATTTTCAAATAAAAAATATTTGCGGCTGTTTCTTTCTCTGTGTACATCAATGTTAGTAAGCTGTGTTGATGTTCCAGATGATGTAATTTTTCCTGAATGGGATATTGAACTTAATGTGCCATTAATGAATAGGACTTATACATTAAAACAAATTATCAAATCCCAGGAACATATTTCAATTGATACCACAGAAGATAACGATATTTTTCTTCTTCAATCAGGAAAATATTTTTTAAACAGCAGCCTTTCAGAATTTGTACAGATAAATGAAACATCCTCGCTTGAAAATGTACCTACCCTTACATCTCAGAATGACAGCTTCATTGTATATGTTCAATTTCCCGGAGGACTCGAAGTTGACAGTGGGGAATTTGCGACCGGTGTAATAAATTTAACTGTAGATAATCCATCTTCAGAAGATGCTTCTGTAATTCTAAAAATACCTGCTTTCCATAATTCCCAGGGAAACAGTATAACCATTCAGGCTGATGTTCCTTCGGGAGGAACCAATTCTGTGGATTTTTATATTGATGGATATAAATATGAAGTGCCTTCCGACCAGCCTGCAGGATTAAGTAACAGTTTCAAGTTAGTTGTACGAGCATTCTCACAGCAGCCGGGAATTATTGTTTATACAGATATGTCAGTTACAAATCTCTCATTCAATTATGTAACAGGAGTATTACCTTCAAAATCTCTTGGCAATAAAATTTCAACTTATGATTTTGATATTGATGAAGTAGAAGAATACAGAGACAGATCTTTTTTAAGAGATGCCAGACTAAATTTACGAGCGGATTATTTATCAATGTTCAACGCACCAAACATACTTGAAGTTAGAAATCTGAATATCGTTGCAAAAAGAAATGACGGTAGTGAACTGTACCTGATGGACAAAACAAATAATCCGTATTTTACAATCAGGATGACGAATGGAAGTCTTAATACTGTTTTTACTGAAGCAAACAGTAACATTACAGACTTTATTAGTTTCTTTCCTGATTCCGTTATCCTTCGTGCGGAATATGTTGTAAATCCGGATAATAGCAGCGGTACTTTTTCCAGCCTCGATTCAATAAGATTTGAAACAGACTTCTCTACAAGATCGTATCTTGCTTTAAGAACAACTACT
>CAZECH010000233.1:0-5256 GCA_964510675.1 uncultured Ignavibacteriaceae bacterium | reverse complement strand
GTTTGTTTCTATTCCAAGCATATGAACATAATCACCCGCATTATCCATTTCATTATCAGGCTCATTAATTTCACCTTTATCAAATCGCAATCTGTAAACAGCAGCAGCAACAGCAGGAATTCTTGCAACAATGTTTAAGGCATCTTCAAGAGTTGGTTTCCAGTAATCTTCCTTCTTTAATCCTTTATCATATTCCCTTGCGAAAACAGATTCACGCTGCATAGAAAGAATTGCTGTATCTAACATCGTCATCGGGTGAGAATCCTTCGGCATTGCTCTTAAAATATCCCAAACATAGCCAGGTACATTTTTTCTTTTTCGAATCTCTGCACTAAAATTTTCTAATTCGCCGGTTGTTGGCAAATCTCCTGTCAGCAGCAAATAATAAATTTCTTCGGGAGTTTTGTCTTTAAGATCTTTCAAATATCTACCACGAATGATTAATCCTTCCTCTTTCGGAACTCTTGACGTATCGCATATTAACGACCTGATATCTCTCATACCACTGTAAACCTGGTTTACCGTAACCTGGGATAAAACTTTATCCCCTGCTAAGCCAATTAATTCACTTGTTTCTTTTCGCCAGGAAGTAAATTTTTCTGTAAGTTTATCAAAAATGTTTTTCATTCTTTTTTTCGCAAGAGTTTTCAAAAAATTGTGTGCTAACATAGCCGATTTTCATCATCAATTCAAAGACAATAGACAACCTTATGGAAAAAATTAAATTGAGTGAAGTATTCAGTATCAATGCTGATGAATTGTTTAATGCTTGGATGAATAGTAAGAAACATTCTGATTTTACAGGCGGAAAGGCAATTATACAATCAAAAGTTGGTGGAAAATTTACAGCCTGGGATGGATATATTTCCGGAAAGACTTTAGAACTTAGACCTTATTCGAAAATAATACAAGCGTGGAGAACAACAGAATTCCCCAATTATGCACCTGATTCAAAACTTGAAATACTATTTGATGAACTTAAAACAGGAACAAGATTAACTTTGATTCACAGCAATATTCCGGAAGGACAGGGAAAAAACTATGAAAAAGGATGGATTGAATTTTATTTTGAGCCAATGAAACTGTACTTCTCAAAGAAGTAGTATAAATTCCCATCTATAATTTAATATTCACAGTTAAAACTTTTAAAACATAATAATTGTCTAAGATTCGAAATAAAATATATTGTCTGTTATCAATCTCTTTAGTCTTCTATTCTGTTACTTCATTTGCACAGGATTTGGCATCTGAGAATCATTGGGATAAAAATCTTGAAGGAAAGATTATCAGGAATATTTATGTAAGAACGCTGAATGTTGCAGAATCCTTTGATGAAAAAGAGAATATTACCGACTCAAGCTGGTTTAAAAATCTTACTAACTCTTTACACTATAAAACAAGAGATTGGGTTATAAAAGAAAGATTAATTTTTAACACTGGAGACAAATTAAATTTCAGAGATGTTTATGAAAGCGAGAGATTACTTAGAAGCACTAATCTTTTTGTTGAAGTAAAAATTAATATATTATCTGTAACTTCATCAGTAGAACAGGTTGATGTTGAGATAATTACAAAAGACAGGTGGACAATAACTTTACTTTCCAAATACAATCCAAATAATAAATCAGGAAATCTTGGATTAAAAGATAATAACTTCATCGGCCTTGGACATTCATCAGATGTCATTCTTTCATATAACAATGATCCGGCAATTGGCTGGGGTGGAAGGTTCAGATATACAGCCCCAAATATTAAGGGCTCCTATATTGATGCTGGTTTGAGGTTGGAAGCAAATAAAAAATTCACAGTTAAAAGTATAAATGTTTCAAGGCCATTCATTACTTACAAAACTGAATGGATAGGCGGGGTTGAGCTAAGAGGAGAACGCAATACTATTGATATACTGGATACTAATGATGCTCTTACATCCAGATCATTAAGTAAAAGTATGATGGATTTATGGATAGGGAAATCTTTCCCAATTAGTATTAACAATGAATTATTTATTAACAACTCAAACCTTTTAACTTCAATAAGAGTGTTTAGCCGAAATCACTCGGAGAGGCCTCTACCTCCTGCTGAATTAAGAATTTTTGAAAACAGCACAATGCTGCTTTTTGGCGCAGGTATTATATCGAGAAACTTTTATAGGGATAAAT
Source organism: uncultured Ignavibacteriaceae bacterium (assembly GCA_964510675.1). GTDB lineage: Bacteria > Bacteroidota > Ignavibacteria > Ignavibacteriales > Ignavibacteriaceae > RBG-16-34-14. The sequence continues at coordinate 3,097 of CAZECH010000233.1, read as the reverse complement.
TCGTCAAAGACTTTGGAGTTACTGAAGATATTCCTTATGGTACATTAATTAGTTTTGCATCAGGACCAGAAAAAAGAGAGTTGAGCAACAGGTGGTATTTCGGGTTTGAAGGTATTTATTCAGACTGGTTTGATGATTATGGTTACTTTTCAGGAAGAATAGGTTTTGGAATATTTAAAGGAAAAGATAGCTGGGAACAAAATACTCTTAATCTGAATTTTCTTTATCACACATATTTATACAGATGGAAGATCTGGACATATCGTCTCTTTTTTAACTATGATTTGCTGATTGGTTATAACAGATTATCCGGAGAAAAAATTCACCTTAATTCAAGTACCGGACTTCGCGGTATAAATGAAATCCTCCTTGAAGGGACAAAAAGAATGGTTATAAATTCTGAAGCGAGAATATTCAGTCCGTATCAATTTCTTGGTTTTATTTTAGGAGGTATAGCTTTTGTTGATCTCGGATTTATTGATGATGCAAACAGAAATATCTTCAGCAGCAGGTTTTACCAGGCTTATGGTGCCGGTTTCAGAATCAAAAATGAATCAATAATTAACGCTGCGTTTGAACTTGTTTTTGTTTTTAATCCATACAATCCGCAAAATAAAGGAGCAGCATTTTCAGTTTTATTATCAACCAATTTTGAAATAGGCATAAGAGATATCGGATATTCAAAACCATTTATAGAACCATTTTAACCCTTCCAGAATAGATTATATCTGTACACAGATTATCAATCTGTGTATCTCTAGAAATCTCATTCGTTGTGTGGTTAAATATTTTTTATCTTTGAATAAGAAATTAAACTAAAAACAATAAAAATTTTATTAATACTTTTATCAGGAGAAATATTCTCTATTAATTCCTTTGCGCAAGATACAACAACCAGTCTTGCATACAAGAACACAAAGCCAGATAAAAAACCTGTCCCGTTTTATCAACCTGATTTAGCATACCGGATCTGGCATCAATTTAATTTGATACGGGAAGCAAATGCAGGTGATGCATTTGCCCAACATGAACTTGGCCTAAGGTATTTATTGGGAGATGGAGTTTATGCCGATACAACTGCCGGGGCTATGTGGATTAAGAAAGCTGCCGATCAGAATCTTACATCCGCAATTTTTAATTACGGAATATTATTACTTAATGGCTGGGGTGTTGAATGGAATCCTTTTGAAGCATTTAAATGTTTTCAAACTGCCGCTGAATCCGGGATGCCCCAGGCTCAACATATAGTTGGTTTGTTTTACACAGATAACATGATAGTTAAAAGAGACTGGGGCTTAGCTTATAAATGGGTTAAGCAATCGGCAGATAAAAATTATGAACCTGCTGAAGAATCACTGACTGAGTTGTTGAATAAGATCCCTGTTGATCAGCTTGATACTTCGTTTATTAAACCTAAAATAAATTCTGATAAACATAGTGAGGACAATTCCTTTGTATCATCACTCGGACTTGCTTTTATAGATTTTGATATAGTTTCCGATTCTGTAACAGAAATAACAGATAAAATGCTGATTGATGATCTGACAAAACCTGGTAATGAAAATATTCCTGATTCTCTGAAGAAAGAAATTAAAAATTTTGACGAGATGGATGAAAGTGTATTTGCAGAATTGCTAAAGCTGGCAGATAACGGAAGCCCTGAAGCTTTAACAATTCTCGGAAGATTGTATGAAAAAGGAATTCATTTTAATGAAGACGATGTTGCTGCTGCTGCATATTATATAAGAGCTGTAAGATTTGATTCGCCAACAGCAAGCAGGCTGCTCTTTGAATTGTGTAAAGATAATACATTCATTATTCAGGTTCAGAACTTATCTGCTAAGGAAGATCCTGAAGCTCTCTTTGCCTGGTACGGAATAACTGTCTTAGGTTTTGACTTAAGAATAGTAGAGACTGATGCAATGAATCTTTTGCTAAAATCTGCTTCAAAAGGATATCTCCCTGCTATTAATGAATTAGGATTAAATTATTACACAGGAAATATTCTTGAAGAAAATAAAAAGAAAGCTCTTGAATTATGGCAATCAACAGAAAGATTAAATAACCCTGAAGCAAAAACGAGGATTGCAGCAGGAATTATTTTTGGTGAGATTGATTCAAATGGACTATCGGAATCAATTAAAAATTTATACAAATCAACCGAGGATGGATCTGTTCTTGCTCAGGTTGCTTTAGCTTATGCTTATGAAAATGGAATTGGTTTAAAAAGAAATAAAACTGAAGCTGTTAAATATTACAGGTATGCTGCACAAAGGGGAAACAGGTTTGCTTATGCAGAACTTAAAAGATTATATAATGAAATCCGTCCCGCTGATTCTCAGTTCAGGGTTTATTAACTTTCCTTAATAAAAAAATATATCTTCGTTTCAAAGTCATCCTGAACTTGTTTCAGGATCAAAAATTCGATTCTGAATTATGATCAACTCCAAACTACCAAACATAGGTTCAAGCATTTTTACTGTTATGTCTAAGATGGCACTTGACTATAATGCTATAAATCTTTCACAAGGCTTTCCTGATTTTAATTGTCCAGATGAACTTTTAAAACTTGTTGCTGATTACCAGGAAAAAGGTTTTAACCAATATGCACCAATGCCGGGTATTCCCAAATTAAGAGAACAGTTATCTAAAAAGATTAAAAAACTCTACAGCAGAGATTATAATTTTGAAACTGAAATTACAATAACAGCAGGAGCTACGCAGGCAATCTTTACTGCAATTACAGCATCCATTCAAAAAGGTGATGAAGTAATTTTACTTGAACCGGCTTATGATTCATATGCTCCGTCTGTTTTAATTAATGGTGGCGTTCCCATATTTATTCCACTTATTAAAGAAAGCTAAAAAATTGATTGGAATACGGTTAAAGATAGTATCTCAAATAAAACAAAAATGATTGTTATTAACTCACCACACAATCCGACCGGCAGTGTAATTAGTTTGGTTGACTTAAAATGTTTGGAAGAGATCGTAAAAGATACCGGTATATTAATTTTAAGCGATGAAGTTTATGAGCATATAATATTTGATGGGATAAAACATATAAGTTTAGCAAGCTCAGAAGAGATTTCTAAGA
>CAZECH010000232.1:0-5308 GCA_964510675.1 uncultured Ignavibacteriaceae bacterium | reverse complement strand
TCATCACATAGCAATTGAAGGATATACTCCAATTGCGAGAAGGAAAAAATTTAATCATTCGGTCATTAAAGAATTATCAGTTAAATATGACAAGACTCCTGCACAAATAATGCTAAGATGGTCGCTTCAGCATAATTTGATTGTAATTCCCAAATCATCTAACCCGGAAAGAATAAAAGAGAATGCTGATATATTTGATTTTAATTTAAGCGATGAAGATATGATGAAAATGAATTCATTAAATGAAGAACTGAGGTTTTCTCCCGATCCTTATAATTATACTTAATGTAGTTCCTTTTGAAGAAACAATCCCGTTACACTATTCTTATTCTTAACAATCTCTTCAGGAGTTCCTTCAGCAATTATTTCTCCTCCTCTTTCACCACCTTCAGGACCAAGATCAATAATCCAGTCGGCAGTTTTTATTACATCAAGATTATGCTCAACAACAACAACAGTGTTTCCTTTATCCACCAGCTTATTAAGAACTTTCAATAAAATATTTACATCTTCAAAATGAAGCCCGGTTGTTGGTTCATCAAGTATATATAAAGTTTTCCCAGTGCTAACTTTACTTAATTCAGTTGCAAGCTTAACTCTTTGTGCTTCTCCTCCGGATAAAGTAGTTGCCTGCTGACCAAGCTTAATGTAACCAAGACCAACATCATTAATTGCTTTTATTTTTCTTTTTATTCTCGGAAGCTCGCTGAAAAATTCAAGTGCATCTTCTACTCTCATTTCAAGTACATCTGCAATTGATTTTGTTTTATATAAAACCTCAAGTGTTTCCCTGTTATATCTTTTTCCCCGGCATACATCGCATATAACATAAACATCCGGCAGAAAATTCATTTCAATTTTTTTAAGACCATCGCCTCCGCATTCTTCGCATCTTCCTCCTTCAACGTTAAAGCTGAATCTTCCTGTGCTGTACCCACGCATTTTTGATTCAGGAAGCTGCGAATAAAGATCCCTGATGAATGTAAATAAACCAGTGTATGTTGCAGGATTTGATCGCGGAGTTCGGCCTATTGGTGTTTGATCTATCTCAATTACTTTATCAATATTTTCTAATCCTTCTATTGATTTATAAGGAAGCGGAACTGTTTTGGATTTGTAAATATCTCTCATCAGAATCTTTACAAGAGTTTCATTTAACAAAGTAGATTTACCTGAGCCACTTACACCGGTAATTAATGTTAAAGTGCCGAGAGGAATTTTCAGGTTAACATTCTTAAGATTAAATCCCGAAGCTCCCTTAAGTAGAATATGTTTGCCGTTTCCTTTTCTTCTTTCTTCGGGAACTTTTATTTTTTTCTTATTTTTAAGATAAGAAAGAGTAACAGAATCCAATCCATTTGGGGAATCCATAAGTTCTTTAGTCAAACCGGCAATACAAACTTCTCCACCATGTTCTCCCGCAGCCGGACCAAGATCAATCATAAAATCAGAGCTCTCAATTGTCTCGCGGTCATGCTCAACGACAATAACAGTATTGCCAAGATCTCTCAGTTTTTTTAAAGAATTAATTAATTTTATGTTATCACTTTGGTGAAGACCGATGCTTGGTTCATCAAGTACATATAAAACTCCTGCAAGCTGCGAACCAATCTGGGTAGCAAGCCTGATGCGCTGAGATTCACCTCCGGATAAAGTTCTTGCTGAACGATTAAGTGTTAAATAATCCAAACCAACATCAAGAAGAAACTGAAGACGTGTTGAAATTTCTTTAATAATTGGTTTAGCAATTGCTAAATCTCTTCCGGATAATTTTACTTTTTCAAAAAATTCCTTTGTTCTAAGAATAGAAAGTGAAGTAACTTCGCTTATATTATTCCGTTGAAATTTTACTGAAAGAGATTCCTTCTTTAATCTTCCGCCATTACAGGTTGGACAAGTAACAGTGTTCATATAAGATTCAACCCACTCCCGGATATTATTTGAGTTTGTGCTGTCATAATAATTTTTTAAATAATTAAACAAACCGGAAAATTTGTGCATATAAGTAACAGGTTTGCTGCTGCCGTAAGAGTAGGCGAAAGGAATCTTCTCTTTTGTGCCATTAAGAAGAATATCTTTTTGTTCTTCATTTAAATTCTTAAGTGGTGTATCGAAATCGAAACTATACTTTTCAGCTACAACTTTTAGCTGGTTAAAGAACCAGATTTGTCGCGGTTTTCCGACAGGTGAAAGCCCTTCTTCATTTACAGATTTACTCCAATCCGGAATAATCAGGTTTATATCAAGTTCTTTCTTTTCTCCCAAACCTTCACAATCCTTACAGGAACCAAATGGTGAATTGAATGAAAAAGAATTTGGAGCTAATTCCTGGTAACTGATTCCACAATCAAGACAGGCAAGATGCCTGCTGTAAATAAAATCTTTCTTCCCATTATTGGCTATAACTATTCCGTCTCCATAATTAAGCCCAACTTCCACTGATTCAGTTATTCTTTTTCTCGAGGATTCACTTATCGTTATCTTATCAACCTGGACTTCTATGTTGTGAATTTTGTAACGGTCTATACTAAATCCTTTAATAATTTCATGAAATTCATTATCTACTCTTACTTTTAAAAAACCATCTGAAGCAATCTCCTCGAACAATTCTCTGTAATGACCCTTTCTTCCTCGTACAACAGGAGCCAGAATAGTGATCTTCTCTCCTTTAAGAGAAGTAATTATTGAATCTATAATCTGGTTTGATGATTGCCTTGTTACCGGTTTACCACAATTATAACAATGAGGTGTTCCCACTCGTGCAAAAAGCAACCTGAGATAATCATAAATTTCAGTTACGGTTCCAACAGTTGACCGTGGGTTTCCCGATGCTGATTTTTGTTCTATTGAAATTGCAGGACTTAAACCTTCAATCAAATCAACATCGGGCTTTTCCAGCATATCCAAAAACTGGCGGGCATAAGCAGAAAGGGATTCTATATACCTTCTTTGCCCCTCTGCATAAATAGTATCAAATGCGAGGGAAGATTTCCCTGAGCCGGATAAACCAGTAATTACAGTAAATGATTCTCTTGGAATTTCAACATCAATATTCTTTAAATTATGTTCTCTTGCGCCTCTGACAATTATCGTTTCTTTTTCCAATTTGCTCCATTTAGCATTAAATTTAAAACAGTATGTTAGTTATACATGTTCTGATTGTCAAATAAATCTGAGTTTTACTTTTGATCTTTAATATGAAAGTACCAACTGAAATAAAAATCATTAATAATTCTTATAAATCAGAATTAAAAATAAAATCTTCAAGGTTTATTGGATTCGCATTTCCGGTTGAAAATGAGGATGTAACTGTTAGTATTCTTGAAAAAATTAGAAAAGAATATTATGATGCTTCTCATCATTGTTATGCTTATAAATTATTGGATTTAAACAAATATTCTGATGCAGGAGAACCATCCGGCACAGCAGGAATACGAATTTTAAATGCAATTGAACATTTTAACCTGGTAAATACTCTTGTATTAGTTGTAAGATATTTTGGTGGAACTAAACTTGGAGTCGGTGGATTAGGAAAAGCATATTTTGACTCAGCATTTCAGACTTTGAATAAAGCAGAAATAATTATTAAGAATTTATACCATAAAATTCTTATAAAAACAGATTTTCAACTAACTCAAAAAGTTTATCATCTTTTTAACAATTCCGAAAATAAAATTCTGAATGTTAATTATTCTGATTTCGCAAATTTTGAATGTTTGGTAAAACAGGAAGATATAACACAAACCATTATAAAGCTTAATGATTTGACAAATGGGAATGTTGAAATTACTCAAATGGGAAATATTTATAATTAACAATGAAATATCTTGACTTACACGCAAATATTGTTCATTTTTGCATGTAGCAACTAATTCAGTGGGAGTTTAACATGTCTAATAAAAGCACTTTCTCAGAAGCAAATCAACTTGCCGATCTTACATTTAAATTATTAGCAAATTGCCAGGAAAAAGAAACCAGGCTTGCTGAACAATATGGTCTTACTCAAGCAGAATTCCGGTGTTTAAGATTGTTTGGTACTCAAGAGAGTTCAAACAATAAACATATTGCCGAAAAAATGAATTTAAGTCCTAGCAGATTGACTAGAATAATAGATGGACTGGTAAAAAAGGAATATATGATAAGGGAAATTGATATGGAAGACAGGAGGAATATGAGAGTTACACTTTCAGGCCAGGGAATTCAAATTGTTGAGCGCTTAAACAAAGCTTATATAGGAATTCACAGAGAAATTCTTGATGAAATTGATGAACCACAGCATAAATCATTGATTACTGCAATGACTCATCTTTTGTCGGGATTGGAAAAGTGGATTGCTAAAACTTGATAAGATTTTTAAAGCGATTGACGTTTTTGCTGGTTTAAATACATTTTAGTCCATTCAAGATCTTCAAGCAGTTCATTAAGATTCTTAAGGCATTGATGAGATAATTCAAAATAAGTTTTCTGAAAATGATCCTGTACTTTTTCAGAACTTAAATTGATTAATTCCTTTAATTGATAAATCAATTTTTGAAAGTTATCTGAGTAATCCTTTTTAACCAGTTCAATATTTGTTATTTCAGGATTCATACTTCCCTTCTTAAGCACTCTTTGTAATCCTAATATATACTTTGCCGCAAAAGAAAGATTTTCCAATAAAGATTTTTCATTTTGTTTATCAGCCTCAAAGATAATTTTCAGATCATCTTTTCTTTTAATCCTGTAATTAGAGAAGATATTTATTTCTGTAACAATTTTTTCTGCATCCATTTTCATTTCTTTATTCCTAAGCCTATTCCATCTCCAACAGGAAGTATAGTTGAAAGCAAAGATTGCTGATTCATAAATATCTTATTGAATTCTCTTATATGTTTTGTAGAATTTTTATATTCTTTCGGAACTTTCTTAGTGGCTGCAAATCCCTGCCATAAAAGATTATCAATAAAAATTACTCCATCTTTTTTTAAAAGAATCATTGAGTAATCGAATAATCTCTTATAATCTTCCTTATCTGCATCGAGAAAGATCAAATCATATTTTTTCTGAAGCTGCGGCATTATTGTGAGTGCATTACCTGTTTTCAATTCAATTTTATTTCCCAGACCAGATTTTTCAATATTTTCTTTTGCAATTGCAGCATTATTCTCGCTCATTTCCAGAGTATGTACAACAGATTTCTTCTTCAGATTTTTTGCAATCCTGATGGTTGAATATGCAATTGCCGTCCCGATTTCAAGAACTCTTTTGGGATTTAATAAAACTACAACCTGCTCAAGAAAATCAGCAGCCTGCCAGGAGAGAATTGGTA
>CAZECH010000231.1:0-5316 GCA_964510675.1 uncultured Ignavibacteriaceae bacterium | reverse complement strand
GAATAATGTAGCAATGATTTCAACAATCACTACACAAACTTGATTAAGCAAATTGAAGGATAAAAAAAATTAGTGGTGTAGGCCGGAAAGGTTAACTGGAAAATCAAATTATAATCTGAATAAAATTCAAACAAAATAAAAATATATTGATAGGCTGCCTTTAATATTTTGATGTATTTCCATAATCCCAATATATTTCGCTAAAAATTTTCTATTTGAAAAATTGCAAGGAGTTAGCGCGATTTATTCCTAATAAATGCCTGGTAAGACAAATAAACAAAATTTTTTTTGTAGTTAAAGATTTCTGATTTCGCTAACTTAGAGTTAGTATAATTATAAGTAATGATGAAAAATGATTCAATCCTTCTACCGCCTAGTTACAACCAAGAAATGTTCTAGATATTTATTTATTCTTCTTTTAATTCTTTTCTTTGCTAATATTTCAGCTCAGAGTCCAAGAATTCTTATTAATGAATTTCTCGCTTCCAACCTTTCAACTAATCCTGATATGATTGACTTTGGAGATTTTTCTGACTGGATAGAATTATATAATGATGAAATAATAGATGTAAATATTGGTGGGTTTTATATTACAGATGATCTGACTCAACCATTGAAATGGCAAATCCCCGCAAACACAACTATTCCTGCAAAAGGATTTTTTCTGATCTGGGCTGATGGATTTAATGATGTTCCCGGGAATACTTATGTGAGACCTTGGTGGCCTAATAATGTTCAATTTACAACAATCTGGTGCCACACAAATTTTAAATTAGATAAAGATTTGGATGAGTTAGGTTTATTTGATTCAGGCGGTAATTTAATTGATACAATTTTATTTTCCGCTCAGGTTACTGATGTTTCCTTCGGCAGGAAACCTGATGGAAGCAATAGCTGGTTTTACTTTGGAGAACCAACTCCCTTAAATTCCAATACAAGCACAGGATTAAATTCAACAAACTTTTCCGGGGAAGTTAATTTTTCAATTGAAGGTGGATTCTACCAAAACTCTGTTCAGGTTTCATTGAGTTCCAGTTCAGGAAATGGAATAATCCGTTATACAACGAACGGATCCAAACCAATAAATTCATCACAGCAATATACAGTTTCTATTAATATTGCTGACAATACAGTTTTGCGGGCAAGAGTTTTTGAAAATTCCAAACTGCCGGGCATTGTAAAAACAAACTCCTATTTCATTGGTGAAACAAGAAATTTACCTGTTGTTTCTTTTGTTACTGAACCTCTGTTTTTATGGGGACAATTAGGCATTTACAAAAATTCATTCAAAGATCGGGAAATACCGGTTAGCCTTGAGTATTTTCCTTTAAATTCCAGACGTGCTTTTTATCTTGATGCAGGTGCAAGAATAGGCGGTGAGAATATTTTCAGGTTTGCTGAAAAACCGTTTAATATTTTCGCACATTCTGATTATGGTTATCCTCATATAACATACAAAATTTTCGATGATCTTCCTTTCCAGGAATATAAACGGCTGTACTTAAGAAATGGTGGAGACGATTGGCCTTCCACAATGTTCAGAGATGGATTGCAGGTAAATATTCTCAAAGATTATATTTCAAATGCAATGCAAGCCTTTAAGCTTTCCACACTTTATTTGAACGGGCAATACTGGGGCATTTATGATATCAGGGAAAAAATTGACGATCAATATTTTTTATTGCATTATAATGTAGCCCCAGCCGATCTTGATCACCTTGAAGATAATAACACAGTGATAACAGGAGACTCAACTGATTTTGTTAACTTATTAAATCTTATTCAGGGAATTGATTTGAGCGATCCTGCTAATTATGAATTCGTTGCATCGAAGGTAAATATCTATGATCTGATGGATTTTGTTATTGCACAGGATTACACTGCCAATTCAAGCTGGGGGCACAACAGGGAAGTCTGGCGGGACAGAAGAAACGAAAAACTCTGGCGTTGGGTTATTGTTGATATGGACCGAGGTTTCGATGCTAACAGGATCAGTGCTAATCAACTAACTGACCTTTATAATAATTTTGGGCTTTTCCGGCAGTTGTGCGCAAATCAAAATTTTAAAAATGAATTTATTCAACGATACGCTGAAAGAATAAACCATACTTTTAATAGTGACAGGGTAGTTAGCATAATCGATAGTATTAAATCCCTAATTGAAGATGAGATGCCAAGACACATCCAGAAGTGGGGTACTTATATTGATTCATTGACCATAGATATCTGGGGACAAACACCAGGAATTACTTCCCTTACATTTTGGAATTCGGAAGTTCAAAAATTAAGAAACTTTGCTGAGCAACGGACAAATTATGCAACTCAATATCTTAGCGAGAGATTTGGTCTGTCAGGCAGAGCAAATCTTAAAATTTCATCCAGTGCACAGAACCAGGGGAAAATTATTGTTAATAGTTTTCAAGGAATGCTTGGAGAAGATAATTTGTATTTTAAAAATGTTCCTCTACCCATTCAGGTTTATCCGCCGCCTGGTTATTCATTTACTCAATGGAAAGAAATTGTTTTATCGACGAGCCTTAATTTAATTTCAGCAGGTGCGCAATGGAAATACCGTGATGAAGGAACAGCACCTGCAGATACTTGGAAGAATATTGATTTTGATGATAATAACTGGAATTCCGGTAATGCACAGTTTGGTTATGGAGATGGTGATGAGAACACAGTTATAAATTATGGCCCGAATCCACAGAATAAATATATTACGTCATATTACCGCTATTCTTTTCAGATTACAGATCCTTCAGCAATTGAAGAACTACATTTAAAATTATTGCGGGATGATGGAGCTGTGATTTATCTGAATGGAAATGAAATTGTTCGTTCTAATATGCCTTCAGGTACAATTTCTTTTTCTACTCCTGCTACAACAGCTGCTGGTGGTGATGAAGAATCTACTTTTTTTGAATTTATCCTTAACAATGCGAATCTTGTTACAGGGAAAAATGTAATTGCAGTTGAAATACACCAATCAGGCGCAACAAGCTCTGATGTAAGCTTCGATTTAAGCCTTGATGCAACTCTTTCTGATCCAACACCGGTTGCTAATATAATCGGTACAGAACCATTAATAAATTATACTATTACTGATGACACGGAGTTGATTGCTGAGTTTGAAGCAACTGGCTTGAATGAAGTGCCTGCAGTAATAAATGGAACTCTTACACTCTTCAATGCAAACTCACCTTATTATATTCAGAATGATGTAACAATTGAGCAGGATGGAATTTTAACTGTCGAGCCGGGAGTTGTTATTTACTTTACTTCCCGAAAAGGAATTTATGTTAAGGGAAGAGTTTTAATGCAGGGAACAGATGCTGATCCAATTACTCTTGCTTCATATTATCCATCTGAAAAATGGGGAGCTATTAGTTTCGATAACAGTAACGGCACTTCCGAACTGAATTTTGTAAATATTTCGGATGCAACAAGTGGTAGTGATACTGCCAACTTTTTTGCATCACTATCAAGCTATTACTCATCGGTTAATCTAATAAATGTAAACTTCGATCATGTTAAATTTCCCATATCATCCCAGTGGAGTGATATTATAATTAATTCATGCAAGTTTGAAAATGTAACAAATGTTGGCGATTATATAAATTGTAATGGTGGTAATATTTCGATTCTTAATTCAATTTTCAAAGGAAATTCCTTACCGGACATGGATGGCATAGACCTTGGATTTATGAATGGAACTACTGAAATAAAAAATAATATTATAATGGATTTTACCGGAAGCAACAGTGATGCAATTGATATTGGAGATGTTTCATCTAATGTAGTTATTGAGAATAATTTAATTACTAATTGCTCAGATAAAGGAGTCTCTGTTGGTCAGGGTTCAAGTGTCGTAATGTTAAGAAATTCAATTTCAGATTGTAATCTTGGAGTTGGTGTGAAGGATAGCCTTTCTTTTGCAGATATTCTTAATTGTACATTTTATAAAAATAATGTTGGTGTAGCGTGTTTCGAAAAAAATCTAAATGAAGGTGGGGGCGATGCAGATATAAGGAATTCAATATTTGCAAACTCAAATATTGCCTCATTTATTATTGATGATTTATCAAGAATAAATATAAGCTATTCTTTGTCCAACGCAGATGTTTTGCCGGGACAAGAAAATATTTTTAACGAACCTTTAATGATTAATCCTAATGATAAAAATTTTCATCTTCAAACGGGTTCACCTTGTATTAATATGGGCGATCCGCAAACACCTCCTGATAATGACGGAAGCCAATCTGATATTGGTTCTTTTATGTATGCCGGAGTTTCTCAACCTGTAATAGTAATAAATGAAATTAATTACAATTCATCTCCTGATTTTGATTCCGAAGATTGGATAGAACTTTATAATACAACAGATGAATCAATTGATTTATCCGGATGGGTTTTTATGGATGAAAACAGGGCTCCATCATTTGTAATGAATACAGGTTTTATCCTGCCGACTAACTCGTACATTGTAGTATGTAGGGATATAACTTTATTTCAATCTAAGTATCCGGGTGTTTCTAATATTCTAGGAAATATGAACTCAGGTTTGAGCGGAAACGGTGAAAAACTTTTTCTTTATGATAATTCCGGGCGGCTTGTTGATTCCCTGACTTATGATGATGAATCTCCCTGGCCTTCCGGTGCTGATGGTGAAGGCTCATCGCTGGAACTTAAAAATCCGTCTAACAATAATGCCTTGGGAAATAACTGGAAAGCTTCAATCGGACATGGTACTCCGGGAACAGTAAATTCTACTTATGTCGCAGATACTGAACATAATAATGATAATACAATCCCGGTTGAATTTGCATTACTGCAAAATTATCCGAATCCATTTAATCCGGTTACAAATTTTAAATTTGAAATACCTTAACGAAGTTCTGTTCAATTAATTATCTATAATATTCTTGGTAAAGAGATTACAGAAATTACTAAAGGTGAATTTTCTCCCGGTAATTATTCATTCAAATGGGACGCAAGCCCTTTTTCGAGTGGAATTTATTTTTTAAAAATGAATGCCCAATCAAAAATAAGCAGTAAGAATTTTTCTTCTGTTAAAAAATTAATTTTATTGAAATGATTCTTGAGTTTAAAGTTGAGTTATTTACAAGTAAATTTTAATAAATAAAAATTAACCGGAAGGGGAGAACAAACTTTATGGGAAAAAACAAATCAGTAGTATTGGCAATAATATTTTTCTCTGTTTTAGTTTTAAATAATTGTGTTGATAATCCTTTATCCTAAGAAAATAATAACGCAATCATTGAAAGAGTAATTGATGGAAGAGCTACTAAAGAA
>CAZECH010000230.1:0-5359 GCA_964510675.1 uncultured Ignavibacteriaceae bacterium | reverse complement strand
GCGTTTATCGGTATATAATTTGGTTAATGGGAAAGTGTTTCTTAATTAATTCTTGCTGTTTGTTAATAGTTTACTTTAGTGTTAAAGTTTCAGAAAAAAATTTTCCTTTTGAAAAATATTTTAATCAACTAACTTTATCCTTGAGTTCTTCCAAAAATAAGGAGGAGACTAATATGAAGACTTATCTAATATTTCTCACATCACTTTTTATAATTTTATCCGGCTGCAAAGAAACCATATATGAATCTCAGATTCCTAAAGAATTTACTAATGACCTTCTCCATGCCGATCTTATCGGAAGAGTAGTTCAGAAGGATAGTAAAGCTAAGGTAATTGTAAGCCAGATCGAACCAATCGATTCTGTGGAAATAAGTCCGGTAGACGGTTCATTTGCTTTCCGCGATTTGCGCATAGGAAATTATGATATAACTATTCGGGCAGATAATTATCGTATCTATTCTAAAGAGAACTTTATGCTGCCGGGGGGAAGCATTATAAGCCTGGGTGAAATAGAGCTTTCAACTGTACCTGATCTTGTTGAATCATTTTATCCTGAAGATAAAGGGGAAATAGTTTACGACTGGAGGTACGGAAGAATTACTGTTTCAATTCTTTTTACACAACCTATGGATAGGGAAAGTGTGGAGGAAGCTTTTTCTGTAGAACCTGCTGTCGAAGGAATTTTTCATTGGGGAAATTTCACAAGGGCTCCGATGAATTCATTATTTTCAGATGCAGAAAGCGGTTATGATTTAGGGGCGACTATAACAACATACAGCAAAGTGACATCTATGACTTATGCTTTTGCAAAGAAAGATTCGTATCCCGATAAAGAATACAAAGTAACAATAGGTACAACAGCAAAGGATACCGCCGGAAATTTTCTTCGTTTCCCCCTTAGTTTTAGTTTTAAGACAGTCCAGTCTTACTCAACACAAAACGGAATTATGACGGATCCGGTACATGGAGATATTGAGGTTTCACCATTAAATTACAGCAGCCAAGGAATTACCGTAACTTTCCCAAGAAGGATGAATAAATCATCTGTTGAGATGTCAACTCATATAATTCCCCCGATGAATACAATATTCCTCTGGCCTGAAGAGAATATTTTACGTATTTATACCGGCGGACCTTTCTTATCTGATACAACAATTACTGTTTCAATTGATAAAACTGCAAAAGACAAAGATGGAGTTGAAATAGGACATGACTTTAACTTTTCATTCAGGACAGCTGCATTGGATGTAAACAACACTTCTCCGTCAAACGGACAATTATTTATTTCTCCGACAGCACCTCTGCAGATAAACTTTAATAATTTTGTTACACTCTCTTCGGCTCAAACGGCAATTTCAATATCACCGCACGTAAGCGGCACATTTAGTTATGGTGGTTACTATCCTTATGAACAAATGAACCAAATTGTTTTTACGCCTAATTCACCGCTTACTGTTAATACGAAATATACTGTAACGGTTACTACCGCTATAACAGATATGTATGGCAGCAGGATGAAGCAGCCCTATTCATTTTCATTTGTTACAAGGCCAAATTAAAGAGAATGAAGATGTAGGGACAGATCGCAAACTGTCCCTGCAATTTAAACTAATCCGAAGCTCGATCCGATTATTGAAATCGGTTATACTAAATCTTCCCTGCCCACTCTGCAACTTTCTTGGCAAGTTCTTTAAGCACTTCATCATCATTTTTTCCTGAACTTTTAGGAACATGAAATGAATGATCAGCTCCTTCAATAATGTGAAGTGATGCTTTATCCCCTAATTTTTTTACAATTGGTTTCAACAAGTTCAGGTCTGCAAGCTTATCTCTTGTCCCCTGCAGAAAAAGCATAGGAATATTCACACTAAATAGATGTTCAGCCCTTTCATTAGATGGTTTTCACGGAGCGTGGAGTGGGAAACCAAAAAATACAATTCCTTTTACACCTTCTAATGATTCCTTTGCCGCAGCCATTGAAGTCATTCTTCCACCCATTGATTTTCCCCCGGCAAGCAAGAGAATATTTCCCGCATTTTCTTTTGCAGCTTTAACTGCAGAACGAATTGTTTCCATTAATATTGGTGCAGGATCAGGCCTTTTAATTCCCTTTTCAGTGTATGGGAAATTATATCTTAAAGTTCCGATTCCTTCTTCAGCAAGGAAAGCGGACATCTTTTCCATAAATGAATGTTTCATTCCGGCACCGGCTCCATGAGCAAAAAGAAGAAGAAATTTTGGTTTGTCCGGTAATAAGATTAGACCGTTCACTTCACCTGAGCTTTTAGATGCTGTAAATTTTATGTTGCGAATGTTTGACTGCATTTTAGTTTATCATCTTAAACCAATTAATTACCCACCCCTAAATCTCCTCCAAAGGAGGGGAATTTTAATTATAGAAAACTCACTACTTATTCTTTTTTTCTAAATAATATTTCTTTAACAGTTTAATTAAATCTTTGTCTTCTTTTTTAAGTTTATAAAATTTATCCGGATTACTTTCCATAATCTTATAATCTATTGTAGAATCAGCAACTACTTCCAGAATTTTGTAGTCAACACTTTTGTCCGGAACAAATCCCTTAATAAAATAACGAGTACCACTTGGATCTGTTAAATATTTACCATCAAGCTGACTAAAGAATTGTGAATCGTGTTCAGACAAATCTCCTTTAAGTTTTAATTGATACAAAAGTGTGTCGTTCTTTGTTTCTTGTGGATATAGAAGTATAGAAGTTAAAGCAAAAAATAAAAATGTAATCTCTTGTTTCATAAATCCCTCTGACTGGTTGTCTAAAAAGTATTTCATTTTAGACAATATTAAAATCTTTTTAGTTCCGCCTGATATTATTCTTTTAATCTCTTTAATAAATTCCTGAAAATCATTTTTGTAAGTTTCTTCGGTTTCTTCCCTGCTTCGGAAGATATTAGTTGCCAGTCAGGTGTTGCAGATTCTTTCGCAACATCAAATAAAACATTTGTTATTTTTCCAGATACAATATCTATCCTGCAATTAAAACCAAAAGCATATAATCCTGCTGGTTTTATAGACACTAATAATCTCTTCCCGGAAAAAATATCAGCTGCTGGAAGTTTTTCTCCATCAACATTAACATTAGTTTTTTTGAAAGAATAATCCTCTAAACCCTCAATCCATTTAACAAGAATATCATAAAGCTCACTAATTCTTTTTGTTAAATACTTTGCTCTTTTATTCTTTTCACTTTTTGTAAGACCTGAGGAAAAATTTCCTAATGATGATGAGGATGATTTTTTAGTTTTGCTCATTATCCGGTATCTCCGCTCTTCTCCAGTATAGTCCTGCAGCTTTA
Organism: uncultured Ignavibacteriaceae bacterium; assembly: GCA_964510675.1. Taxonomy (GTDB): domain Bacteria; phylum Bacteroidota; class Ignavibacteria; order Ignavibacteriales; family Ignavibacteriaceae; genus RBG-16-34-14. The sequence continues at coordinate 2,027 of CAZECH010000230.1, read as the reverse complement.
ATCTGCCTGCTTTCAAGCACATGAAAGATTGCAGCCCTGGAAATATTAAATGCTCTCGATGCTGCCCCGATGGACTTGAATCTGTATACCGCTCCTTTATCATTAAATGCTTCCACAGATTTTCCCTTTAATTCTTCCCGTTCTATCCTTGATAAGATTTTCAATGGAATTTTTTCTCCTGGTTTTGAAATTATAATATAATAATCATTAGCTGCCCAGTTAAGTTCAATTGCTCTTTTTATATAACTTAACGGAGCTTTACATTTTATTGCAGCCTCTTCCATTGTGCAGCATGATCTTACATAAATTCCTGTTTGAGCCTTATAAATTAATAGCTTCTGCATAAGTGCAACTTGTTTTATATATAAGAATGATAATAACGACTTACGAATTTAATCACTTTAACATTAATTTCCATTATGACCAGCTCTAACATTAAATACCTCAATCTGTGGAATGAAATTAGTCCATTTTATCTATTCCGCACTTCCCTTTCAAAAATTATTTTTACAATGAAAATATCATCACAATTATCAAAGTATTATATATGAAGACTGTAAAATTATTTATCTGCTTTATAATTCTTTCGCAATTTACTTCAGCACAATGGAATAAAGTTGAGGAAGTTGTTTCACCATATGTTTTTTCTGTTCTTTTCGATGGTGACAATATTTATGTCGGGACTGATTCTCTTCATATAAGCAGGGACAGAGGATTAACCTGGGAATCAAAAATAATTACAAATCAGCCTGTTGAGATTACAACCTTCTTCCAGGTTAATGACAGAATACTTGCGGGGACTTATGGGTTAGGAGTATATCAAAGTACGGATAACGGAGAATCATGGGAATCTTTTAATTCAGGCCTTGGCACTTGGGCTGAATATGCAAAAACTTTTGTCCTTTCCGGCGACACCCTTTTTTACGGAACGGATGGTGGTGGAGTTTATTTCGCTACTCTCAATTCTTCAACCTGGCAATCCTATAATCAGAATCTTCCTTCCAATAATGCATGGACAATTAATGATCTTGCAGTATCAAATGAAACAATAATTGCAAGTACAGGAGCAAGCGGATTCTATTATTTACGTCCAAAAGGTTCTGCTGTGTGGATTGAAAAAAGTATGACAACCCCAAGTGGAATAAAAACAACTCCTAATGTTTTTCTTGCAATTGGTGATACTATTTTTTCCGGAAACCGTTTTGGAATTTACAGGAGTCTCGATAATGGTTATAACTGGGATTCTGTTGGAGTAAGTGCATTGCCGCTTAATGTTGTTTCTTTGGTTAAAGATAACAACCGTATTTATGCAGGATTTACCCGTTCCAGCGGAAATGATTTTTTTGTCTGGTATTCGGATGATTACGGCGATACATGGAATTCAATGGATCACCAGTTTCAGTTTCTACATCACTTATATATTTATGATAATAAAATCTGGGCGGCAACGGCAGATGGACTTTGGTATGACGAGCTTGAGCCAACATTTGCAGATCCTGTTGAAAGGCCATTTACATTTAGTCTTGAACAGAATTATCCGAACCCGTTTAATCCGGTAACTAGTATTCAGTATGTAGTAGGCAGTAAGCAAAATGTTACACTAAACGTTTATGATATACTCGGAAATGAAATTGCAACTCTTGTTGATGAAGAAAAACCTGCCGGTACTTATAATATTCAGTTTAATGCTTCACAATTGTCATCCGGAGTTTATTTTTACCAGTTGCAGACTGGTAATTATAAAGAGGTAAAGAAGATGACATTGATGAAATAATTTTTTTTAGCAGCAGCTAATTTTCACTCTTAGTAACCTGCCTTAGGAGTTCCATTGGGACTAAAAATAAGCATACTGTAATCCATAATTTTCATTTTGATAAAATTTGTTCTATCCATATATTAAAATCTATAAAAGATGAATTCTATTTTTTTTAATTACATAAAGGGAGGAAGAATATGCCTGTAAAACCCAGTGAAAAAGAAGAAGAATATTTTGCAAGATAGGAATTAGAACGAAACAAGAAACTTGA
>CAZECH010000229.1:0-5381 GCA_964510675.1 uncultured Ignavibacteriaceae bacterium | reverse complement strand
AGCATAAAGTAGTTAAAGATAACACATATGAATTATTAAAATATTCTAAATTCGGAATTATAAAATCCGGAACATCAACACTCGAAGCAGGTTTATTTGGATTGCCCATGATCATTGTTTACAGGACAAGCTTGTTAACCTATTTAATAAGTAAAAATCTTGTTAGCCTTAAGAACATTGGAATGGCAAACATAATTTTGGGTGAAGATGTTGTCCCTGAACTTATACAGAATAAGGTAAATCCGGATTCGATCTTTAATGAAACAAAAAGAATTTTAAGCAATGGCAATTTGTATAATTCAATTAAGAAAAAGCTTCTTGAGATTAACGAGAAGCTTGGTAAAAAAGGAGCTGCTAAAAGAGCTGCGGAATCTATTTATTCTTTGATGAATGAAGCTTAAAGAATTCAGGCGAAGTGTTCTTCGTCTTGTTGGTTATTATGTTCTTGATAAACTGGTAAATATTCTTTGCTGGAGCTTAAAAATCGAACTAAAGAATAAGGAAAGTATTGAAAAACTTAAAAAAGAAAATAAAAATTTTATTGTTGCCTTCTGGCATGGAACAATGCTTCTTCCCTGGTATTTACATCGTAATGAACAAGTTGCTGCATTGATAAGCAAAAGCAAGGATGGAGATTTATTGGCGAAGTTGTTACGAACCTGGAATTACCAGGTAATAAGAGGATCAAGCTCTAAAGGCGGAGATGTTGCTTTAAATATAATGATTGACTATGCAAGAAATAAAAATTCAATTGCAATTACACCTGATGGACCAAGAGGCCCGGAGAAAAAACTGAAAGCCGGTGCAGTTATAACAGCAAAAAAAAGTGGTTTACCTGTTGTGCTAATGGGCGTTGGTTATAAAAATAAAAAACTGTTAAAGAATTGGGATAAATTTCAGATCCCGGCTTTTTTCAGCAGGGCAAATGTAGTTTATTCAGAACCGGTTTATGTTGATGCAAACCTTGATTATGATTCAACATCCCGGATGATAAATTTCTGCGAAGAAAGAATGAATGATATCCAGGCTGAAGCTGAACGATTTGAAAGATAAGTCTTAATGAATACTCTCAGAGTTTTTTTATCGCCTTTTGTTATTTTTTATGCTGTTATAATAAAGCTGAGAAATTTGTTCTTTGATAAGAATGTTTTTAAAAGTAAAAAAGTAGATGCTAAAGTTATATCAGTTGGTAACATTACTATTGGCGGTTCAGGTAAAACGCCATTGGTAATTTATCTTATTAACCTGCTGAAAGATGGAAAGAGGAAAGTCGGTGTATTAAGCAGGGGATACAGAAGAAAAAGTTCAGGATACCAGCTTGTATGTAATGGAGAAGAAATTCTCTTATCGGTTGATGAAGCAGGTGATGAAATGTTTTATACAGTGGTTGAATGTCAGGTTCCTGCTGCTGTTTCTGAAAACAGGTATGAAGGTGCAAAAAGACTAATTGCCGATACTGGAATTAATATGATTATTCTCGATGATGCTTTTCAGCATAGATGGATCCACAGAGATTTAGACATTGTTGTTTTTGAACAAAAATATTTAGCAGAAGCCGGTTTCCCAAATCATGTTTTATTACCTGCAGGCAGTTTGAGAGAATCTTTTAATTCTGTTGAAAGAGCTGACATAGTTGTCATAAACAGGAAGTTTACAGCTAAAACTGAAATACCTGTTGAACTTAAAAAATATTTTAAGCATAAGCCTGTTTTTACATCATTCTATAAAACCATAGGCTTTGTTGACATGATAAGAAAAACAGAGTACGGTATTGAAGAGTTTGAAGGGCAGAAAAGTTTGGTTGTTGCCGGAATAGCAAAACCATTTTCATTCTTGAATATACTTGGACAAACTAAAGTTGATACACAAAATAAATTAATTTTTGCAGATCATAAAAATTATTCATTGAAGGAGGTAAAAAGGATAAGAAAAGAATTTTATGCTACTAATTCATATTCGGTTGTTACGACACAAAAAGATGCTGTTAAACTTATGAAATATGCAAAAGACCTTGATGATATAGATGTATTCTATCTTAAAATAGAATTAAAATTTGATGAAGAGGAAAAATTTAAAAACTTCATATTAGATCATTTAAATTAAAAAAAATATTAATTAAACATTCAGATAGGAGAAGACTAAATGTCTAAGCAAAAAAAATATGTTTACTATTTCGGTGGTAAAAAAGCTGAAGGTAAAGCCGAGATGAAAGCACTACTCGGAGGTAAAGGGGCAAATCTTGCAGAAATGGTTAACATTGGATTACCTGTTCCTGCAGGTTTTACAATATCAACAGAAGTATGTACAGCGTATTATAAGAATAACAAAAAATATCCTAAGGAACTTGAAAAACAGGTTAAGGATGCTTTATTAAATGTTGAAAAACAAATGGGCGCTAAGTTCGGTGATTTACAGAATCCATTACTTCTTTCAGTTCGTTCAGGTGCAAGGGCATCTATGCCGGGAATGATGGAAACAATTCTTAATGTTGGTTTAAATAATAAAACACGTGAAGCTTTAATTACAAAAACGAAGAACCCAAGATTTGTTTATGATTCACATCGCCGTTTAATTCAAATGTACTCTGATGTAGTAATGGAAAAAGCCGCAGGAGTTGAACATGGCGAAGGCAAAGGTGTTAGACAACAATTGGAAAACGAACTCCACAAAATGAAAGAAGCTCGCAGAGCTCATGCTGATACAGATTTAACCGCGGATGATCTGAAAGAATTGATTGAAATCTACAAAGCCAAAGTTAAAGAAGTTTTGGGTAAACCATTTCCTGAAGATCCAATGGAACAACTTTGGGGTGCTGTTTCGGCAGTATTCCAGAGCTGGATGGGTAAGAGAGCTATCTCTTATAGAAGAATTGAAGGTATTCCCGATGATTGGGGAACTGCAGTAAGCGTTCAATCAATGGTGTTTGGTAATATGGGTGATACTTCTGCAACTGGCGTTGCATTTACACGTAATCCTGCAACCGGAGAAAATTATTTTTACGGTGAATGGTTACCTAATGCGCAAGGTGAAGATGTTGTTGCCGGAATAAGAACTCCAAATCCAATAAATGAGGTTGGAAAGAGCGAACATACCGCTCATCTTCCATCACTTGAAACAGGAATGCCGGCTACTTATAAAAAGCTTCATGGTATTCAGAGATTATTGGAAAAACATTATCGCGACATGCTTGATATCGAATTTACGATCCAGGATGGGACTCTTTATATGCTTCAGTGCCGTGTAGGTAAAAGAAACGGACCTGCAGCATTAAAGATGGCTCTTGATATGTATAAAGAAAAATTAATTACAAGAGAAGAAGTGATAATGCGCGTTCAGCCGGCACAATTGGATGAGCTTCTTCATCCTATTATTGATCCTGTAGTTGAATTAACTACTAAAGCTGTTGCAAAAGGATTACCAGCCGGGCCAGGCGGTGCTTCAGGACAAGCTGTATTCTCAGCATCTGATGCAGTTGCCTGGGCTAAACAAGGAAAGAAGGTAATTCTTGTCCGTGATGAAACAAATCCTGAAGACATTGAAGGAATGCGCGCTGCACAGGCAATTTTAACTGCAAGAGGAGGTATGACTTCTCACGCAGCTCTTGTTGCACGAGGTTGGGGAAAATGCTGTATCGTTGGAGCCGGTTCGATCAAATTAAATTATGATGAAAAATATTTCACAGTTGGTAATGTAACTGTTAAAGAAGGTGATTGGCTTACCCTTAATGGTTCTAAAGGGACGGTTTACTTAAGCGAATTACCTATGAAAAAAGCTGCGGAAGATAATCCGGAATTCCAGGCATTTTTGAAATTATGTGACCAGGTTAGAAAATTAAAAGTAAGAACAAATGCCGATACACCTGAAGATGCTGCCCGTGCAAGAGCATTTGGTGCAGAAGGTATTGGACTTTTCAGAACAGAACATATGTTCTACGGAATAAATTCAGAAGAACCATTATTCAAACTTCGTAAAATGATTCATTCAAATACCGAAGCTGAAAGAATTGCAGCTCTTTCAGAATTATTCCCTCATGTTAAAAGCGATGTTAAAGGCACATTGGCTGCAATGGATGGATTCCCGGTAACATTCAGAACTATTGATCCGCCTCTGCATGAATTTGTTCCTACAAGAGTTGATGAAAGAGAAAAATTAGCTGTAAGTCTCGGTATTTCACTTGATGAATTGAATAAACGTGCTGATTCACTCCATGAAAATAATCCAATGATGGGGCATCGTGGTGTGCGGCTTGGAATTACTTATCCAGAAATTACTGAGATGCAGGTTCGTGCAATTTTTGAAGCAACAGCAGAATTATTGAAAGAAGGGAAAAAACCTTTCCCTGAAATAATGATTCCTGTGACCTGTCATGAAAATGAAATCAAACACCAGTATGAAATCATAACTAAAGTTCATGAAGAAGTTTGTAAGAAATTCGGATTGAAAAAAATTCCGCACCTGACAGGAACTATGATTGAAATTCCTCGTGCAGCACTAACAGCAGATAAGATTGCGGAAGTTGCACAGTTCTTCTCATTTGGAACAAACGATCTTACCCAAATGGCTTTCGGATTCTCAAGAGATGATATAGGTGGATTTTTACCTGAATATCTTGATCAGAAAATTCTTCCGGAAGATCCATTCCAATCAATTGATCTTGATTCAGTTGGAAAGCTTATGGAAATCGCAACACTTGGCGGAAGATCGACAAGGCCTGATCTAAAAGTCGGGATTTGCGGTGAGCATGGCGGTGAACCAAAATCTGTTGAATTCTGTCATAAGATTGGTTTGAACTATGTAAGCTGTTCTCCATACCGTGTTCCAATTGCCCGTTTAGCTGCTGCCCAGGCAGTTATTAAAGAAATAAAAAATGCTAAACTTTCATCAAAAAAAACTGTAACTAAAAAGAGAACAGTAGTAAAGAAAAAATCATCTAAGAAGAAGTAATCTATTTCTCCGAAGGAGTCCTTCGGACAAGTGTCATTCTGATGAGCGATGCAAAAGATATTTTTGCTTCGCTCAGATGATAAAAGAAAATCAATATAATAAGAAAAGGTAAAGGCAAATGAAGCTATCAGATTTTAAATATACCCTTCCTAAAAATGTAATTGCAAAGCATCCTGTTACTCCAAGGGATAAAGCTAAACTTATGGTTCTTAACAGGAAGACACAGGAAATTGAGAATAAAAAGTTCTCCGATATTGTAGATTATATTGAAAAGGGAGATGTAGTTGTAGTTAATGAAACCAGAGTTTTCCAGGCAAGGCTTTACGGCAAGAAGGAAAAAACAAATGCAAAGATCGAGGTTTTCCTTTTAAGGGAGCTGAATGCTGATGAAGCTATATGGGATGTTATTGTTGATCCTGCAAGGAAAGTGAGGATTG
>CAZECH010000228.1:0-5396 GCA_964510675.1 uncultured Ignavibacteriaceae bacterium | reverse complement strand
AATATATTCAGCAGATTAATGATTTAATGAACAATAATAATTTAGTTAGTGAAGATCAATTAAGCTTTAATACGTACAACTTGCTGAAATCATTCGCATCCGATATTCATAAGTCTCTTATTTCATCTGGTATCTCTGAGAATTAATTCATACTCCCTTTCAAAAAATAATTTATGACAATTGATATTCACGGATTAATAATAAAGGTTCAATGTGAACCTGAAAATCTTTCAGAAGAACTTGTAAGACCATTTAAATATTTTCTGTCTAAAGAAAAAGTTCCTGAAATAACAATAAGCACTGAACAGAAAGAACCGCAGTATAATTCCTTTCCGGAAATCAAATCAAGTTTTTCGACTCCGCGCAATATTGTGTATAAGCATAATGGCCAGAAAATAATTGATTATTTCGGTAAGGGAGTTATCATTGAGGACACGGCAGAATCAAAATTTAATATATACGGATGCAATACCAATTTTTTAAACGAAGCATTTTACCTATTAGTTATTTCATTATTTGGACAATTTTGTGATAAAAAAGGTTATTTAAGAGTACATGCGCTTGCACTTTCATACAAAAATACTGCAATACTTTTGCCAATACCTCCTGGTGGAGGTAAATCAACAATGGCAATGGCTATGCTGGGTACAAATGGATTTAAGTTAATTTCTGATGATGAACCAATAGTTGATAAAGACGGTTTTATTCATCCTTTCCCAACGAGAATTGGTACTCTTGACAAAAAGAAAATAGAAAACATTCCTGAAAAATTTGTTTATCAGATTGACAGGATGGAATTCGGTAAAAAGTTTTTTATTGATTATGATTACTGGCAGGACAAGATTGAAGATAAGCCTTTAAAGAAGAGTATTTTATTTATATCTCACAGACTTCTGAACGGTGAACCTTCAATTCAAAAAGCTTCAAAAATGAAAGCACTTTCTTCTTTAATTAGAGATGCAGTTATCGGAGTTGGTCTTTACCAGGGGCTTGAATTTATAATTCATAATTCTTCCTGGGAGTTATTAACAAAAGTAAAAATTATAAGTAAAAGATTTGTCAAAGCAGTTAAGCTGGCTTTATCATCGGGAACATATCAAATAAATCTCTCTCCGAATATTGAAAAGAATGCGAAAACCCTGAAAGAATTTATAGAAAATTTATTGTGACAAGATGTTTATAGAATTCAAAAGGCAAAACTTCAACTACAATCTTATTTTATTCATTGTTCTTTATCTCTAATATTTTTTACAGTTAAATTATTTGTATGAAGGATAAAAGTTGCATCCTTTATTTAAGGAGTTTTGTTCCCACTTATATTTATTGGGAAATCAATGAACTTCTTAGACGGGGATTAAATGTACGTTTACTAAACCTCGGTAATTCTCAAAGATCAGTTTTGTGGGAAAAGATCACGGGATTAAATACCAATGGGAAAAATAAATTACCAGGGAAGCTGGTTATAAATAGTCTCACTGAATTAGATGAATCCTACTCATATCATTCTGCTGCAGAAAAGATAGCGAAATTTTTAGGGGATGTTTCCGTTGAAAGAATTCATTCTCACTTTGCCAAAAGGGAAGCACAGATAGGACTGCAGCTTTCAAAAATTCTCGGAACAGAATTCAGTTTAACAACTCATGCAGGAGATATTTTTGTACCTATGGATGTTAATGAGCTTCAATATTTATTGAGAGAATCTCCGCTCTTATTTACAATTTCAAAGTTTAATAAAAAATATCTTGAAAGGTATATCTCTGTAAAAGATGCACGCAGGATTAATGTTACCTACCTTGGAATTGACATTTATAAGTTACCGAAACGTGAAAGTACTAATAAAAACTACTTTTCTGTTTATTGTGTAGCCAGTGGGTTAGTTGAAAAAAAAGGGGTTTTATATCTCATAAAAGCATGTGAAATTCTCAGGCAGAAAGGTTTTCCTTTTAAATGTTTTATTGTCGGTTCTGATCTGGATGGTAAAATTCTTGCACGCTTAAGATCTGAAGTTATAGAACTCGGTTTAGAAGAAAGAATAGAGTTACCGGGCATCATGCCATCAAAAGAAGTTTTGAAGGAAATAGCAAAATGTGATGTTTTTGTTTTGCCTTGTATTCAGGCAAATAATGGTGATATGGATGGAATTCCAGTAAGCCTTATTGAAGCGATGGGTATCGGAGTTCCGGTTGTTTCTACAAAAGTTTCCGGAATTCCTGAACTTATAACAGATAAAAAAAACGGATTTTTAGTTATGCAAAAGAATCCTTCTGCAATTGCTGAAGCTGTTATTAATATTTGTAATAATCCGGAAGATTCTCAAAAAATGGAGAATGCTGCACGGGAGACTGTTAAAGATAAATTCTCTGTAAAAAAGTATGTTGATGGCTTAATTTATCATTGGGGTATTGATTAGTTCTTTACTCTGTTTTTTTTAACTATAAATAAAAAATGAATAAAAAATCATTAAACATCTGGATTGATCTTGCCAATTCTCCTCATGTGCTTTTCTTCGAACCAATTATAAATGAGCTGGAAAGACTCGGACATAGAGTTTTTGTTACTGCAAGGGATTTCTGTAATACAATTCCCCTTTTGCATGCAAAAGGAATTGAAGCAGAACAAATTGGTTCAGGTTTTGAGCTTGGAAAATTAGAGCCGCTAAATAATCTGTATTGGCTTTCGCGGTTTATTAAACTTTCCAGATATGCAAGAGACAAGAATTTTGATGTTGCAGTCAGTCATTATTCTTCTACCCAGGCAGCGGCAGCAAAAAAACTTGGAATCCCGATTTTTTCTACTATAGATTATGAGCACGTGGATCTGAGAGCATTCAAATCTTCAAGCTGTTTTATGATACCTGAAATTGTGCCAGCGGATGTATTTGAATCCGGTGGTGTCCCTAAAGAATCCATTCGTAAATATACAGGATTAAAGGAAAACGTTTATCTTTATAATTATAGCTTTAGCCTGAAGGAGATTATTGATAAATTTGAAATTAAGCCTGATGAAATCATTATAACGTTCCGTCCTGTTTCAGATACAGCGCACTATCTTGATTATTCCAATCTCGATTTTCAAAATTTTCTGCTCGAAGAATTAATAAACCAGGATAATACTAAAATTATCGTTTTACCTCGTACAGAGCTTCAGAGAAAAAGATTTGAGGCTAAAGCATTATACTATCCCAATATAAAAATTTGCCGTGGGGTTGTAGACGGTCCTTCTATGATATGTTTATCGGATTTAGTGATAAGTGGTGGCGGGACAATGATTCGGGAAGCTGCTATGCTGGGTGTTCCAGCTGTTAGTTTTTTTCACGGCCGTATGGGCGCTGTTGATCAGTGGCTGGAGAAAGAAGGCATTTTAATAATAATAAAAGATCGCGAAGATATTAAAAAAATTTTACAGCCCAGAAAAAGATTGAAACCTGTTTTAAACCCTGGTAACGGAACTATCTCTTCAATAGTTGACGGAATTTGCAAAGCAGGAATTAGATAAACATAGATTAAATTTAAACATTACCTTGAAGCAAAATATTTTACATCTGACCTCGGCTTTTGAAGTTGGCGGGCAGCAGAAAATAATTTCGGATATCGTTCATTATGATAGTTTTAATGCGCATTACCTTACAATACTTAGAAGATCGACAGAAGCTCTTGCTTTTTTTAAGAAGGAAATACAAGTACTATTTTACAAGGGTTTGAGTGATGATGAAATTATAGATAAGCTTAAATATTTCATTTCAGAAAATTCAATAGACATCATTTTAGCTCATAATCGAATTGCCTGGGATATATCAACTGAAGTAATCAAAAATATTTCAGGAGTGTATGTTTATTTTGTTGCACATTCAATAGATGTAAAAAGATACCAGGAATCGGATTCAGAGAGAGAATTCAAATTTAAATCTAATATTGGTCTTACAGAAAAGATGATTTGCACATCGGCTTATCTCGAAAAAGAATATTCTATGCTGTTATTTGAAGAAAAACAAAAGATTATTAAAATTTATAATGGAGTGGAAATATTAAGGTCACAAGCAGCTTCTTTAAGAAAGAAGATCAGAAACTCTTTGGGGTTAAACGATGATTCTATACTGGTTGGTATAGTAGCCCGGCTTGCAAAAATAAAAAACCAGGAGTTTCTTATTGAAGCGGCTTCAAGCCTTATCAAAACGGGTGAGAAAAAATTTAAATTAGTTATTATTGGCGATGGACCGGAATATGAAAATTTACTGTTAAAGATTAGTGAACTGGATCTCGATGATTATATTATCCTTAAAGAGAATAGTTTTTCGATTAATGATTATTATGAGGCTTTCGATATTTTTGTTAACTGTTCATTGTTTGAAAGTTGTTCACTAGCGATTCTTGAAGCAATGTCTCATTCCTTACCGGTCATTGCATCGGATGTTGGGGGTAATAGCGAATTGGTTATAGATAATAAAACAGGTTTTCTTTTTCCGTTAAATAGCAAAGAAGAGTTTGTTGGAAAGCTTAAAATGCTTTTAAATAATCCGGTGCTTCGGAGAAAATTGGGTAATAATGCACGCAACCTTGTCATCACTAAATTTAATATTCAGAATACAGTTCGTAAATATCAGAAGCTTTTTAGTTCGCATAAAAAACAGATAGATAAAAAAGTTCAAAGGATTCAAAAAGAGTTTATATGAAAGTTCCGGTTAATAGTGGGGTAAATAATAATTTATTGGACATGGAACTTCCTCAGAAAATTTTAATTAGTTATAGATTTATATCACCCGAAAGGAAAGAAGAATTTTTTAATAAAGGATTCAGAGAACGACATTTCTTCCCTCACAAAACTTATTATTTGCCTAAGCCTGGACCTGATGGCTATAAAATTGCTTCCAGAATTTTTAGAGAAGTAAATTCATCCGATATGGTTGAAGTTGTTATTTATGCTATTAATCCTGTTCTTGATGAATTCCCAGATAATTTATTTTTTGATGATGATCTTGTTTGGCATCAGCAGCAGTTTGGTAAAACAGGACAGATAGCAACTGCAACGCTTTTAATTGATGGAACAAATTTATATTCGATGATTCATTTATCTGATTTAGTGCAAAGAATCTCTCGTAGAAGGGAACATAAAACAAGAATTGAAAAGAGGTTTAAAGGCTGGCCCAATATGCTTTTAAATAGCATTTTGAATTTTGCTTTAGAGAAAGATCTGATAAATGTTTTCGCTCCGACTTCGGAATTAGCTCTTGAGCATACAGACAAAAAAAGAAATGTTGAGAAAGATCTATTCGAAAGGATTTATGATCTGTCGGTTAATCGTTATTATAAAGCAGAAAAATCGGATGGATGGTGGAAAATCAATATAAATGATAACAAAGAGAAAATTATAATACCTGAAAAGAAGCAGGAAGAGATAAA
>CAZECH010000227.1:0-5407 GCA_964510675.1 uncultured Ignavibacteriaceae bacterium | reverse complement strand
TCAAACCGGAATGTTTGGTTTTGGTGCCCTACCCGCAAAATATGGACCTGAACTAGGTCGGAAAATTCTATTTACTCATACTGCCACTTGGAGAGATCCAAGCTTCCAAACTTGGTATGCCGACTCTATAAGAGAACAGCCTTTTGTAGGTCAGGTTTTAAAAGAAGATTATATAGATCCTTATGACGGGATTGTAGTAAGTGACACTACTTGGCTTCAAGATAGACCAGATTTCCCAACTTACCCTACCGATGATATATTTAACAATATGATAGCATATATGAATGAAGTTCGTGCTTCTCAATATTATGGCGGTCCAACACCAACAACAACATATTTTTGGCAATACCCCGTAGACCAGGGTGATACTTGCTATACTTGCCCAAGCTGGCCTGCAAATACACCAAGAGGTTTACCCGAAAACTTCACATACACAACAGCCAGTCTGTTAACAGCCGGTACTGATGGATTACCTCTAGGTGATTTAAACTGGTTCCCCACTCAAAAAGGTACGTTTGAAGCGAACAAAGATCAATATGTAGCTGATATTGAAAAAATGGTAGCAGGTATTGATGTATCAGTTATTGGAAAAGTGGAAGCTGAAGTTTCAACCTTAGGCGGCGACGCTGTTGTTGAAGATTATGCTGGGGAATTGCCTTATTTCGATATGGATGGCGGAGGTTTTATAGAATGGAGATTTAACATAGCTGAAGCAGCTACCGTTGATCTTGTAATTAAAACAAGGAGTCAGGATGCAGTTAGGGGCCAGCACATACGAGTAAACAAAACAGAGGGTACAGGACTACGTAATGATGCTGGATATGGAGAATATTACTGGAATGATCTCGATCCGGTTCAGTGGAAAGCATATACTATAACGGCTGCAAATCTTATCGAAAATGCTGCAGACTTAAATCTCCCGGCAGGCGAAAACTTTATCAGGGTCGCACCTTCCTGGGGTTATCAGGAATTCTTATCTATTGATATTGTTGTAGGTGGAGTTACCGTTATATCTTTGAATGCAAGCAACGTTACAACTTATGATATAGTTGCATTGGTTAGCCCTGACCCAAGTATATATGTCCCAAGCGGCTTCAAGTCAGTAAATATGGGTGCAAGCGGAACTCTTTCATTTCCTTTTGTTGTTTCGGAAGCAGGAAACTATGCATTGACCATATTTTACCAAGCACCCAATGGAACCCAAACTGGTCAATTACAGGCAGGTGGCCAAACACTCGATCTTTCATTTGAAGGTGAAGCTGGAAATAACGACGGGTGGAATGTGTTTAGTGGAGTATTTCCATTATCCGTAGGTTCAAATAATATTACTTTATCGGCAGGAAGTATATTGGTTGATTGGTTTCAGCTAAATGCTGTTCTTACTGGTATTACGGAGCGTCCCGAACTACCTAATGGCTTTGCCTTAGAACAAAACTTTCCAAATCCTTTCAACCCATCAACAACTATCAACTTTGATATTGGTAATGCATCAAATGTAAGGTTGACAGTTTATAACCTTTTGGGTGAGAGAGTGGCTACACTGCTTGATTCTTATATGAATGCAGGAGCCTATGCGATTCCGTTCGATGCAAGACATTTAGCCTCAGGTGTTTATTTCTATAGTCTTGAAGCAGGTGATTACAAATTCAATAAGAAGATGATGCTACTTAAGTAATTTTTAATTTAGCAATGTTCTAACATAAAACAGGCAGCCGGTTAATAACCAGCTGCCTGTTTTTTTTATTGATTAAAATTTATTTAGATAATCTGTAAATTAATTTTTTAAGTATTAGTTTTGTAAAGGACTATTTAATATAAAGTGTTTAATATGAAAACTGGTTATATGAAAGATGCAAATATTAACCAGTTTCTGAGGGATAAAATTTGGATAGAGTAATAGCGTATTCCTCGAGAGAAGGACAAGATCAACCACTACCTTTTTCTTACCAAAACACAGGCTTAAAGAATTTAATAAATTTAAAGCCAGGGAGAATATTATGGCAAATGAAGTTCAAAAATTAGCTTTTAAAGAAAAAATCTCATACGGTTTTGGTGATCTTGCTTCAGTACTCTACTGGCAAACCTTCATGCTGTATTTCACTTATTTTTATACAGATGTATTTCTTATTCCCGCCGGAGTTGCTGCTTCATTGTTTATATTCTGCCGTATATTTGATGGAATTAATGATCCGATGATGGGCATACTAGCAGATCGCACAAAAACACGCTGGGGAAAATTCAGGCCCTATTTACTTTGGCTTTGTGTACCTTTTGCAGTTATTGGTGTTCTTACTTTTACTGTTCCGGATTTTGATCAAGATGGAAAAATTATTTGGGCTTATGTTACATTTAATTTAATGATGATGGTATATACTGCAATCAATATTCCTTACACAGCTCTGCTCGGTGTTATTTCAGCAGATTCAAACGAACGCACAACTGTCTCTTCAATGAAATTTCTTTTTGCATTTGGTGCTGGTATTATAGTATCCGCGACTTTATTACCTATGGTAAAAACTTTTGGTGTGGGGAATGAAGCTCGTGGCTTTCAATTTTCTTTTATCGTTTACGGCATTGCTGCTATAATTTTCTTTTTAATAGCCTTTAAGGGAACCCGGGAACGAGTACAACCTCCCAAATCACAAAAGTCTTCAATCAAACAGGATTTATATGAATTGGTAACAAACAAACCATGGTTAATTCTTCTTGCAACCACAATTACATTCATACTTTTTGTTGCTGTCCGCGGAAGCGTAACCGTACATTACTTCAAATATTTTGTTGGTACCCAGGAACTTTCGTTACCATTTATGGAAACAGATATGTACGATTTTAATGCCTTGGCTTCAGCATATAATACAATAGGGCAAATTTCATCATTCATTGGTGTATTAATGGTTAGCTGGTTTGCAAGATTAATTGGAAAGAAAAAAGCATTTATCATTATCTTCATCATAGCTATAGTAAGCACCGCAGGTAATTATTTTTTAAATGCTGATCAACTGGGTTTATTATTTATTCTTCAGATTACAGGTTCGATGACAGGTGGCCCTTTAAGCGTTTTGATTTGGGCAATGTATGCGGATTCTGCTGATTACAATGAATGGAAACGCGGACGCCGAACAACTGGGTTAATCTTTTCTGCCTCAACTATGTCGCAAAAATTTGGCTGGGCAATTGGTGCTTACGTTGCACTTACATTAATGGCACAAGTTGGATTTCAACCAAACCAGGAACAAACAAGACAAAGCTTAGACGGTTTGATTATGCTTTTCAGTATTATTCCGGCTGCGTTTGGTGTATTAGCAATATTAATTTTACTTGCGTATCCAATAAGTGATAAACGCATTGCAGAGATGGGTGCAGAACTTCTGGAAAGAAGAAAAGCAAGTGGTGATGAATCAATAGTTACTTAAAGGAATAATAGAACGCGGATTACACTGATAACACAAATAAACACTGATTCAATCTGTGAAGATCAGTTTAATCAGTGTCATCCGTGTTCCATTTTTTATTAATAATTAAAAGAAAGTAAAATGAAAAAAACGATTCTCGGAAAGGCATTGCCCAACATTCCCTGGCAGGATAAACCCAAAGGTTCCGATTCTGTTATGTGGAGATATGATAAGAATCCTGTTATTGGAAGGAATGTTATAAAGAGCGGTGGAAGAATTTTTAATAGTGCAATTATTCCTTATTGAAAAGAGTTCATTGGTGTTTTCAGAGCGGATCATAAAAACGGATATCCTCAATTACACCTTGGGAAAAGTAAGGATGCAATAAATTGGAAAATAGAAGATGAACATATTAAATTTCAGAACGAAGATGGAACTCCTGCAAAACCAATTTTATATGGTTATGATCCAAGATTAATGGAACTTGAAGGTTCGTATTATATAACATGGTGTAATTATTTTAACGGACCAACAATAGGTATAGCAAGAACAAAGGATTTTAAAACTTTTACACAACTTGAAAATGCTTTTTTACCATTCAATCGTAATGGTGTTTTATTCCCGAGAAAAATTAATGGCAATTATGTAATGCTAAATCGTCCAAGCGATAACGGGCACACACCTTTTGGGGACATATACTTGAGCCAAAGTCCTGATTTAACATATTGGGGTAAGCACAGGTTAGTTATGAAGACAACTCATTATTGGTGGAAGAACACAAAGCTTGGTGCTGGTCCGGTACCAATTGAAACAACAGAAGGATGGTTATTAATTTATCATGGAGTATGCCAAACCTGCAGCGGATTTATTTATAGTATTGGGTCAGCTTTATTGGATTTAGATAATCCTTCCGAAATAATTTATGATTGTGAGAATTATATTTTAACACCGGAAGAACCTTATGAGACCACTGGTTTTGTGCCGAATGTTTGTTTCCCTTGTGCAACTTTACAGGATTCTGATACCGGAAGAATAGCAGTCTTTTATGGTGCAGCAGATACTTATTGTGCGTTAGCTTTTACACAAGTTGATAAGCTGATAGCCTACATTAAAGCTAATCCTAATAAACCGATTTAATAATCCACGGAGATTCAAAAATGCAGTTTGGATTTTTTGACGATAAAAATAAAGAGTATGTTATTGAGCAGCCTGATACGCCAAGATCATGGAGTAATTATCTTGGTTCAACAGAGTACGGTGCGATTATTACAAATAACGCCGGCGGCTACAGCTTTTATAAATCAGCAGCTCAGGGAAGATTTACAAGATTACGCTTTAATGTTATTCCGATGGATCAGCCGGGAAGGTATTTTTATATTCATGATAAAGAGAGTAAAAAATTCTGGTCGGCTTCATGGCAGCCGGTTGGTAGATCTTTAAAGAAATATAAATCCGAATGCAGGCATGGAACTGCATACACAAAAATCTCATCTGAATATTCTTCAATTAAAACTGAAACTCTTTACTTTGTTCCGCTTGGAAAAATGTACGAGTGCTGGCATCTTAAAATTACTAACACAGGTAAGAAGAAAAGAAAACTCAGCATCTTTACTTATGTTGAATATGCAAACAACTGGAACTTATCTCAGGACATGAACAATCTTCAATATTCACAATACATTCTTAAGATGAATGTTGTTGATGATATTATTGATCATGGTACAAATGTTTATATGCCTGCTCGTCCGGATCATTTTGAAGATGACGGACAAGGACGTCATACTTTCTTAGCGATCACAGGAGCTAAAGTAAAAGGTTATGATACTGACAGAGAAATTTTTCTGGGACCGTATCGTACTTATGCAAATCCTTTAGTTGTTGAAGAAGGAAAATGTAAAAATTCTCTTGCTGTCGGCGATAACGGATGCGGCGTACTTCAGGTTGATGTTGAATTAAAAGGCGGCGAAACAAAAGAACTTGTTGTGCTTATGGGAATTGGTTCTGCTGATATT
>CAZECH010000226.1:0-5441 GCA_964510675.1 uncultured Ignavibacteriaceae bacterium | reverse complement strand
AGCATAATAGCGTCGGCATCGATCTTTCTTGCATACTGAATTGTTTCCTTACCAAAATCTTCTTCACCGACTGACACCTGGGATTCAAACCGAATTCCCTTGTTGTTAAAGTATTTGGTAATAAAAAACATATTGGAATCCAGTCCTCTTTTGAAATTGCTGTCCTGATACTTTGCACGGAATAAATGAAATTTAGTACCGAACTTTCTGGAAAAGTAATGGGTCCATGCCACACACTCCTTGGTTTCTTTTTTATAATTGATAGGAAGAACAATATTTTTCAGGGCTTCTGGCTTCGGGGATTGCTGGACAACAACGAAAGGAGCTTTTGAACTTGCAATAACCTTAAGTGCCCAGCTACCCAGGAATTTCTGCATACCGGTAATACCATGGGTACCCATAACCACCATAAGCGCATTGAGTTCGGTAGCGAGTTCCCCGATCGTGTGGAAAATAGAACCGCTGCGAACAACAAAACTAAAGTTGATAGCAGGATCCGGAAATTTTTTCCTGATTTCATCAGCCATCCTTTTTTTTGCCGCAGGAATTTCATCCTCTTTCTTAACAATATGGACTGCAGCAATTTCACCCTTTAACAGGGATGTCATTTGAATAGCATGTTCAATGGCGTACACGTTCTTTTCAGTGAAATCCCATGTAACCATAATCAAATTCTTTTCCTGTTCCATGCTTTTTAACTATTTGTTCTTAAAACTATAAATTTATTTTTTTATTTTGAATATCAGCCAAAAAACATCAAAAAATATGGCATTTAAAGGATTCCGGCTTTTGTGAATCAATCTTAAATATCTATTTTTGACGCTTACAACTTTTACATTATGGATAATTTAGATTGGAAAAACCTGCCCTTTGGTTACGTAAAAACTGACTATAATGTTCGATGTTATTACAGAAATGATAAATGGGGTGAACTGGAAATCTCATCATCTGAGTATATAAATCTTCATATGGCCGCTACCTGCCTGCATTACGGACAGGAAGCCTTTGAAGGACTTAAGGCATTCAGGGGGAAAGATAACCGCATCCGCATATTTCGTTGTGATGCCAATGCCCGGAGAATGCATGAAACCGCTCTCGGTGTTAAAATGGCACCTGTTCCTCCGGAGCTTTTCAAAAAGGCCGTGCATACTGCGGTTAAAATGAATGCGCATTATGTTCCGCCTTACGGACATGGTGCTTCTCTGTACATAAGGCCGTTACTCATCGGATCAGGCGCGGAAGTTGGTGTTAAACCTGCCAGGGAGTACTATTTCATGGTTTTTGTATCTCCAGTTGGTCCGTATTTTAAGGATGGCTTCAAACCGGTTGATATTATGGTTTGCCGTGATCATGACCGTGCAGCACCTCTAGGCACAGGTTGTTACAAAGTGGGAGGCAATTATGCTGCGAGCCTTACATCACTCGAGCTCGCCCACCATAAGGGTTTTTCCACAACGCTTTACCTGGATCCAAAGGAAAAGAAATACATCGATGAGGCCGGCCCGGCAAACTTTTTCGCTATCAAAAACAATACTTACATTACACCCGAATCTAAATCGATCCTTCCGTCCATAACTAATATGAGCCTCCAGCAGCTATGCTCCGACCTGGGTATGAAGGTTGAAAAAAGGCAGGTACCGTTCGAAGAATTATCGACGTTCGAAGAGGTAGGCGCATGCGGTACAGCTGCAGTTATTACGCCGGTTCGTAAAATTGTGGATCCGGATACCAACCGCATTTACGAGTATTGTACCGATGGAAAGCCCGGACCGGTGAGCACACGTCTCTACAATAAACTGGTCGCCATACAGAATGGCGATGATCCCGATACGCATGGATGGGTCGAATTCGTTGAGTAAGGAAAAATGGATGCAAAAGATAATACCATTCGCCGGCGCCTTACAACCTCCTATTTCACCTCGGTTGTAAGCATAACGCTGGTACTATGCCTGCTCGGCATAGCCGGTATTCTCATTTTAAACACCAGGAAACTGGCCGATTATGTCAGGGAGAATATTGGAATTTCCGTTTACCTTAGCGATGATGCCCGTGAAGTGGATATTTTCAATCTTCAGAAAACGCTGGATGCAAAAAATTACGTAAAGGAAACCCGATATATTACCCGTGAAAAAGCCGCTGAGGAATTCCAGGAAGAACTTGGAGAGGATTTTGTTGATTTTTTAGGTTACAATCCGTTACCATCATCAATTGATGTAAAGCTTCATGCTCCCTATGCCAACCCCGACAGCTTCGCGGTTCTTGAAAAGGAATTCCGCACCTATCCGTTGGTAGCCGACGTAGCCTATCAAAAGGACCTGGTATTTGCCATTAATGACAATATAAAGAAAATCAGCATGGCCATCTTCGGTTTCAGTATTTTGCTGTTTGTTATTGCCGTTACTCTGATTAATAATACGATCCGTCTTACCGTGTATTCTAAAAGATTTATTATCCGTACGATGCAACTGGTGGGGGCACAACACACCCTTATCCGCAGACCTTTCATTATTCGGGGCATAACACAGGGATTTATAGCGGCCTTATGCGCCGGTATAATTCTTATGATTATTCTGTATTTTACCGAACAACAGGTAGGGGAACTTTTCAGCTTCCGGGATATGCGTATACTGGGCATTGTGTTCGGATCACTCCTTGTTACCGGAATACTCATTGCATGGATATCCACATTGTTCTCCGTAAATAAATATTTGAAAATTAAGACTGACTATTTATATACTTAAATAATTCCTTTATGGCCAGGAAAACTGAAGTCAAGGATACAGATCCCGGATTTGCACTGGGAAAGAAAAATTATCTCTATCTGATTATTGGATTTGTCATAATAGTTGCAGGGTTTCTGCTTATGATAGGCGGTAAATCGGATGATCCGAATGTTTTCAATGCGGATGAAATTTTTAGCTTTCGCCGGATTACCCTGGCGCCCATAGTAGTTCTGATCGGGTTTGCCTTCGAGATATGGGCTATAATGAGAAAACCCACCGACCAGGACGAAGTCTGAAATGCACCAGACAACGGCAGACAATACAGACAGGATAAGCGAGTGGGCTTCTGAATTTGCAAACGGAAAAGTTTTGCTTTTCAACAAACCTTTATATTGGACCTCCTTCGACCTGGTAAATAAAATAAAGGCCATACTGAGGCATGGTCTTAAGTTAAAAAAACTTCGGGTTGGGCATGCCGGCACACTCGATCCCCTGGCCACCGGATTAATGATTATTTGCACCGGAAAAGAAACCCGGAAAATTGAAGAATACCAGTCGCAGCCCAAAGAGTATGTTGCAAAAATCCATCTGGGCGCTACTACTCCATCATTCGACCGTGAAACCGATGAGAACGCTCAATTTCCGGTGGATCATATTGATCTTCTGCTTGTTGAGAAAACACTCCGTGAATTCGAAGGTGTACAAATGCAGGTACCTCCCGATTTCTCGGCACGTTTTGTCGGAGGTACCAGGGCATATAAGCTGGCCAGAAAGGGCGAAGCCGTTGAGCTTACGCCCAGGGAAATTACCATTCATCACATTGAGCTGTTGTCCCTTTCTATGCCTATAGTTGAAATCAGGGTGGTATGCAGCAAGGGCACCTATATCAGATCGCTTGCAAGGGATATCGGACAATGCATGAATTCAGGCGCATATCTTTCAGGCCTTGTCAGAACCGCTGTCGGAGATTTTTCCCTTGATGATTCGATTAGTATCGAAGAATTTGAAAGAAATTTTGTTTTTTTGTAACCTTTTTGAATCTTTTTCGTTAAAGAATGGTTTATTTTGTTATCACCTTCACAATATACAGCCCATGAAACTTTCTCAATATAAATACAATCTTCCTGAAGAACTAATTGCAAAATTTCCCGCCGAAAAGCGGGATGAATCCAAGCTGATGGTGGTAAACCGGAGCAATGGGAAAATAGAACATAAGGTTTTCAGGGATGTCATTGATTATTTTGAGGAAGGTGATGTTTTTGTTGTGAATAATACCAAGGTTTTTCCAGCCAGGCTTTATGGTAACAAAGAAAAAACGGGAGCCGAAATTGAAGTATTTCTGTTGCGTGAGCTTAACCGTGAGCAGCGTTTATGGGATGTTCTGGTTGATCCGGCGAGAAAAATACGAATAGGCAATAAGCTTTACTTCGGCGATGATGAGGAGACTCTGGTTGCAGAAGTAATTGATAATACCACATCAAGAGGACGTACATTAAGATTCCTGTTTGACGGAGACTACGACGACTTTAAAAAAACCCTTTTCAAACTCGGAGAGACTCCTCTGCCCAAATTCATTAAAAGAGCCGTTCAGCCTGAGGATCGTGACCGTTATCAGACCATTTTTGCAAAGCATGAAGGCGCAGTCGCCGCTCCTACGGCAGGTCTGCATTTCAGCCGCGAATTACTTAAAAGGCTCGAGATAAAGGGCTGTCACTTTGCTGAAATAACGCTGCATGTAGGCCTGGGTAATTTCAGAACCGTTGATGTGGAAGATCTGACCAAGCATAAAATGGACTCTGAAAGGATACTCATTGCCGATGATGCTGCCGATATTGTAAATGCTGCTAAAGATGAGCACAAGCATGTTTGTGCCGTGGGTACCACGGTGCTCCGAACCCTTGAAAGCTCGGTTTCAACCGCCGGTCATCTGAAGCCCTATGACGGATGGACAAACAAATTCATTTTTCCACCCTATGAATTCAGTGTTCCCACCCGAATGATCTCAAACTTTCATTTGCCATTATCCACTCTGCTGATGATGGTTTCCGCCTTCGCCGGATTTGAGCTTCTGTTCGAATCGTACAAGGTAGCCATTAAGGAAAAATATCATTTCGGCACCTATGGCGATGCCATGTTAATTCTATAAGTAAGGATTGCATGAGGCTGCCCCGGAGCTTTTATGAACGCGATGTACTGGATGTTGCCCCTGAATTAATAGGAAAAATGATTTTCCGAAAGTCGGCTGACGGACTTTCCGGGTATCTTATTACAGAAGTTGAAGCTTACAGGGGAACGGAGGATCAGGCATCACATGCCCGTTTTGGCAAGACAAAGCGGAATGCGGTTATGTTTGAATCGGGAGGGCTTTTGTATGTTTATTTCATTTACGGCATGTACTGGATGGTAAACATTGTAACCGGAAGGGCAGAGCAACCGCAGGCAGTTCTTATAAGAGGACTGAAAGAAACGGATGGCCCCGGCCGGGTAGCGAGGTTGCTGGCCGTCGACAGGTCGTTTTACGGAGAGAGCCTGGCGGTTTCAGACAGGATTTGGATCGAGGATCATCAGGTTGTGCTTCCGGTTATTCAAAAACCCAGGTTTGGGATCAGCTATGCCGGTGAACCATGGAAAAGCATGCCCTGGCGGTATATCATGGTTCCACTACCTCGAAATTCCTGACCAGTTCTTCACCATTATCATCTACCAGTGTAATGCGGT
>CAZECH010000225.1:0-5460 GCA_964510675.1 uncultured Ignavibacteriaceae bacterium | reverse complement strand
TTTAATTTACCCTCACCATATTCACTACGAAAGAAAAGACGGAATGCATGTTTCGGATTATCTTCATGGCGGCTCCAGCCTCCGCGAATACGGATTCCTACATTAATTTGGAATCCTTCTGTGCCATCCGAATTTAAAAGCTCCATTGAAGCCGGACGTTCCCACTCAGCCCCGTCATTCTCCGGGTTCATATAAATACCACTATCAGGATTAAAAAGATTTTTCAGATCAGTAGCAATGGATATTGAAGGAATAGCAAGAAGCGCATCGTCTATTAAGTTCGTATAACGTGTATCGTTCAAAACATTAGGATCCATTCCATAAATAATATACTGCCCATTGGTTGTAGGATTTGGCCAACCGGTGCCAGGTTTTATTCCATCCGGTGAAAGAGTTCTTACTTTATTAATAAATAAATAAGTATGAGTAACGGATTGACTTATTGAATTATCGGGGGCAACTGCACATGCTCTTACAATTACTCCGGCATTTTTACCGCGAACTCCATATGAACTATCAGGATTAATTCGAATTATAGCTGGCGAATTCTGGAGTTGGGCTGTTTGTGATACTGCCGGATCGGAACCATCCACTGTATATTTTATTAAGGCGCCTTGTAGTGGTGAACTGACTGTAAGATCAAGACTTTGTTCATAAAATCCCCGGCTTACGGAAAAATCCGGAGTTTCTGGTTGTGCTTTTAATATTTGTAAAGCTATCGTTAAAAAAAATATTACCAAAAACGAAAATTTCTTACTTTTCATCACCTGCTTCCAATCCTTCTTTAAGAATAAGAATATAGTCTTTTTTATTTGAACTAAAAAAACCTCAATCTATTTATTTTATCGGATAATCCCTGAATAATATAAAATCAATAATCTGTGCTAAAGATAAAGCTTACAAATTTCATACAAAATACAAATTTGAATATAATGCTACTTATGAAATTAAATTTCGCAGTTTATTTTTTCCTATATCAAAATGATGGAAACAAACAGTTCAAATCTTTAAAATTATATTTGCGAAATAGCAATTAACTTTAAGAAGTAATAAATTTTGTAATGGCTTCATAAATGAATACATTTTTTAATTTGAGATTTAAAATAAAGTTTCTTGTAAATCTTCCAGCACACCTCGGTTCTATCATTTTAATATAAAATTCTACAGCTTCCTTTATCTTAATGATATAAAACACAGAGATGAAAATAAGTTTTGATTCTTAATTTAGAATTAATTCCACTTTTTCTTAGCGGTATAATCCTTGTATTACTATAGTTGCTTATGCTGTAAGAAAAATAATTTAGTACTGAAAAGGGTAAGTATTTGTTTGGTCTCTCTACAATAGGCGTTTTCTTATATTTTCTTTTTTTTATCTCTTTAATATCCATTAGTATGTATGTCTCCCGAACAAAAGAGGTAACTGTAGAAAGTTATTTTTTTGCTAACCGGAATTCACATTGGCTTGTGCTTGGAATATCCTTTTTAACAAGCTGCATAATTAGCCCATATATTTTGGGGTTAACCGCATATGGCTCAACATCCGGAATAGCCATAATCTACGGAATTATTTCTGTTATAATGCTTATTGTACTTGGTTTGTATGTGGCTCCTCTTTATTTAAAGAATAAAATAAAAACACTTCCCGAATATTTTGAAAAAAGATTTAGCCGATCCTGCAAGTTTTATTTATCAGCGCTTTACATTTTTTATAATATTTTTATCAGATTAATTATAATTCTTGCAGCCGGGAGTATCTTTATTAACACAATTACCGGTGTAGATGCTTATTCTTCTCTTCTTTTCTTTCTTATAATTACCGGGATATATACAATTATTGGAGGATTAAGAGCAGAAATTTATGTAAACGTTGTGCAGGTATTATTTATTGCTCTTGGAGCTATAGGATTTTTTATTTGGATATTAAATCAGAATACTGAAATTCCTCAAATAATTTATAAGATATCTTCATTATCTAATTTAGTCCCAACAGCTAGCTCAGAGTTTAGCTGGGCAGGACTTTTATTTGGTCTTCCTATAATTGGTTTTTGGTTCTGGTGTGCAGATCAATTTATGATTCAGAAAGTCTTAAGTGTAAGGAATATTGATTCCATTAAGAAAGCAACGTTAACTTCTGCTTTTTTGCAAACTATTCCGGTCCTTATTTTCCTTATACCAGGAATTATTATAATCAGTGTTTTTCAAAATGAAGCTTCAAATGAAGCAATGATTTCATTCTTTTCCGGAGGGACAGTTCCTGAAGGTTTAAGAGGAGGATTAATAATTGCTGTGGCGGCAATACTAACGGCTTCATTTGCAAGCACTTTCAATAGTACATCAATGCTGGTTACATTTGATTTTTATCGCAGCTTTAAACCGAATGCTTCTGATAGAAAGCTTGTTCTTGTGGGCAGGTTAACAACAATGATTTTGTTGTTTTGTTCAATCTTATTAATCCCGGTATCGCAGAGTTTAGATTTTAGTTTGTGTCTGAAATTATTTAAAACTCTTGCTTACTTTTCCTCAATGGTTGCAGCTGTATTTATAACCGGTTTGCTCAGCCAAAAAATTACTGCAATAAGTGCATTACTGATTTTATGCCTAGGGACAATTGTAATTTTTGTAAGAGGATTTATAGAGATAGTTATTACTGATATCAATTCGGATAATTTTTTAGTTCGCTGGTTTACTCAATCAAAATTTCTTGAGTTTTCAATTTTCATATTTCTATTTTCTATTGTGCTTTTATTTGTTCTTAACAAATTAACGTGGGTTCAAAATTCTTTCAGTTCACTGTTAAGAATATTAAAGCAATTGATTTTAAAACTAAAATATGCGTTGAATTTGCATAAAAAGGTTTTCTGATTCTTGTAACTTTTAATACAAGTTTTGTCGAAGGGCTTTATTTGTAATTTTTTTTACAATATAAAGATTTGAAAAAGAGTTAAAAAAGGAGAATGCCTATGTCAATGGGTAAATACCGTATTCGAATTCTATCTTTAATAATTTTTATATCCCTTGTTAACATCCTTTATGCCGGTACAACCGGAAAAATAGCAGGCAGAATCCTGGATAAAGAAACGGGTGAACCATTACCTGGTGTTAACATACTTGTAGAAGGGACTACACTTGGCTCAACAACCGATATAAATGGATATTATGTGATACTTCAGGTACCCCCAGGTATACATACTATAATAGCAAGCATGGTAGGCTATACTAAAGTTTCAATTACTGAAGTGAGAGTGTTTATTGATCAGACAGCCACTGTTGATATTGAATTGCAGTCTGAAACAATAGAAATGAAAACCATAACCGTAATTGCCAGAAGAGATCTTGTAAAAAAAGATGTTTCCACAAGCGTTACTTCAATACAAACAGCCGAAATTGAAGTTCTCCCTGTTGCTTCAATTGATGAGATTGCATCTTTACAAGCTGGAATTCAGGAAGGATTAGTGGTCAGGGGCGGACAATCAGATCAGTTATTACTCCAAATGGATGGTATTACCTTAAGAGATCCGAGAAATAACAGACCAATATCTTCGGTTGCTTTAACATCAATTCAGGAGGTTTCCATTGAACGGGGAGGTTTTAACGCTGAATATGGACAAGTACGATCTGGAATTATTAATATTATTACGAAAGAAGGTAGTGCAAATTCTTTTCACGGTTCTCTTCAATTAAGATACAGCCCTGCAACACAAAAACATTTTGGGTTATCTGTATATGATCCGAATTCTATGTGGAACAGACCTTATTTAGATCCTGAAGTTGCCTTTATTGGAACTGAGAATGGATGGGATGAATATACGGCTCGGCAATATCCGAGATTCGATGGCTGGAATGCTATATCTCAGGCGCTTTTATCAGATGATGATCCTAATAATGACTTAACACCGGCCGCCGCTCAACAAGTTTGGATGTGGGAACGTCGAAGAAGGCCTACTATAGCTCCAGACTATAATATAGATGCAAGTTTTGGCGGACCAATACCATTAATCGGCAAGCCACTTGGCAACCTTAGGTTTTTTGCAAGTTACCGGTTCGAAAGAGAAATGCTTCTTATACCATTAAGCCGGGATGATTATAGAGAAGATAATTGGTCGGTTAAACTGAATTCTGATTTGACGGAATCTATGAAACTGATGATTACAGGTTCTACGGGTGTTTCCCGTAATGTTGCTATTAACGCTGATGATGCTCAATTTAATAATCCTGCATGGGGTATAAATGGTGTTCAGTTTTGGAATCCTACGGATTATATGCGTTCACCATTTCAAATTGCAGAAATTACTAATGAGCAGAGACCAAGTAGAATCTTTACAAATTCATGGTACAGCGAAGCTGTAGTAGGGCATTTAACTTTAGCAGCTAAATTAACTGATTTTATTAATCCAACTACATTTTATGAAATTAGTCTTGAAAATGTAAACAGGAATTATTCTACTGGACCAGTTACCCCAAGAGATTTAACAAGAAAATATGAAGTAGTTCCTGGTTATTTTGTAGATGAAGCTCCGTTTGGATGGGACTCGTTGCCAAATGCTGGTATTACAAGCATGTTCTTTGGTGGTCATAGTGCTACATCCCGCGATTCAAGTGAGATCAGCTCATACATTCTAAAAGCAGATTTAACAAGCCAACTAACCAATGAACATATGGTTAAAACAGGAATTGAATTTTCTTACTACGATCTTAATTTGGATTATGGCAGGGTTAATAATTATTTCAACGATATAAACTATGTTAAAGAAAAAATGCGACCGTATCGTGTTTCTTTTTATGCACAGGATAAGATAGAAGCTTTGGGGTTTATTGCTAATATAGGCGTGCGTTTGGATATTAGTAATCCCAACTCCGAATGGGTTGTCGTGGATCCTTTTGATAAAGCTTTTTTCTCAACAGACTATAGTGCCACTGGTGATTATCCAAAAGAAAAAGCAAAAACGGATATTGCAGTTAGTCCACGTTTAGGTATATCACATCCAATAACTGAAAACTCCAAATTATATTTCAATTATGGGCATTTCAAACAATTCCCTGCATATGAAGAAATCTTCCGTTTAGGTCGTGGTTCTGCAGGAAGTATTCGTAACTATGGTGATCCGAATTTGCAGCAAGCCAAAACTATTGCTTACGAATTAGGATATGACCATGTCTTATTCGATGAATATCAAATACAGGTTGCGGCTTTTTATAATGATATTTCAAATCAACAGGGATATACTTCATATTTAAGTGACAGAAAAGGTATAGGCTATTTTGCAGCTAATAATGATCTCTATGCTGATATCCGTGGTTTTGAATTAACACTAAGGAAAACTCAAGGTAATTGGATCAGGGGTTTCCTTACTTACACTTATCAGGTTAGCACAAACGGTGCATTTGGTAAACAAACAATAGATGAGGATCCAAGTCAACAAATTCAACTTGATAGGAATACGACTAATTTGTATCAGCAGA
>CAZECH010000224.1:0-5464 GCA_964510675.1 uncultured Ignavibacteriaceae bacterium | reverse complement strand
TTGGAGCTTATCCTTGCAATATAGAAGGAGATACTCTTGCAAACATTGCGTACAAAAGCACCTTCATTTCAGAGCGGCATAGGCACAGGTTTGAAGTAAATAATAAATTCAGAAAAACTCTATCGGAACATGGAATGATTTTCAGCGGACTCTCTCCTGACAGACAATTAGTAGAAATGATTGAACTACCTGATCATCCATGGTTCCTTGGCTGCCAGTTTCATCCTGAACTTAAATCAAGAGCAACCAAAGCACATCCTCTTTTCCGAGAATTTGTTAAAGCCTCATTAATGTATTCAAAGCAAAAAGAAGAACATCTTGTTGAATTATAAGTAACTTGCGGATATAAAATGAGAAAAATGTTGAGATGATACTAATAAAACTTACAATTCCATTTTTAATTTTTATTTCCATTCCTTTTAATTCCACTCCACAAACTCAAAATGCATTAGAAAAAAATATTCTGAAAGGACTTGAGCACTCATATCATTTTAGATGGGACAAGGCTGAAGATACTTTCCAGGATTTAATTGAAAAATATCCCGACAGGCCGGAAGGCTATCATTTCCTTTCCAGTATTTATGCCTGGTATTACTTAAGCAGCAAGAATGTAGCTGATTATGATTTATTCGCCGTCTATTCTGACTCTGCAATTGAAAAGGGAATTGAAGAATTGGATAAAAATCCTGATGATTATAACCTGCTTTATATTATTGGATCAAATTATTCATACAGGGCAATTGTTTTTGCTGCTGCAGAAAATTATCTAGATGCAGTCTGGGCTGGGAAAAAATCAGATTCATATTTGAATAATGTCCTTGAAAAAAACTCGGAATTTTCCGATGCATATCTTGGAATTGGCTTATTTAATTTTGCAGCCGGACAAACCCCTGTTGCTTTTAAATGGGCATTAAAACTTGCGGGGATTAGCGGAGATATTGATGCAGGAATAAGCCAGATTAAAATTGCTGCCGATAAAGGATATCTTTCTAAAGTTGAAGCGCAATATTATTATTCCCAGGTTACAACAGATTATTCAGTAGCTTCAAAATATCTTGAAGCGCTTGTAAAAAAATATCCTGAAAATATTCTTTTTAATTACTCACTGGCTTCAGTAAATATAAAAGAAAGACAACTTGATTCTGCAGAAAAAATATTAAGAAAGATTATCAACAGGGAAGATGAAAAATTTATCCAGGTAATTTCTTTTTCTAATTTTTTACTTGGAGATGTTCTTTACAAGAAGAATGAATTTGAATCTGCAATAGATTATTATCAAATATTCCTGGAAACTACTCCTGATAATGATTATACAGGGATTGCTTCTTTTAGGTTAGGTATCAGCTATGAAATATCAGGCGAACGTGACAGTGCAAAAATCTATTTTGAAAATTGCAGCAAAGGGAATATGGATATTGATGATGATATTTTTGCGAAACGTAAAGGATTAATTTATTTTAAAAGAACTTTATCCGAAAATGAAATAGATGTGTTAAAAGCAGCAAATCTTATTGAAGCCGGCGAATTTAAAGCTGGGTATGATTCACTTACAGGGTTATTAGAAACTATAGTAGGCAACAAATTAAGAGCAGAAACTTACCTTTATTTAAGTGAAGCAGCATTCCATTTAGGAAATTACCTGGAATCGCTTAGCCTTGCTTCTGCTGCATTAAAGACTGAAGTTCAGGATGAAAAATGGATTCTGGCTTATGCGAACTATTTTGCTGCAAGGTCAAACAAGGAACTCGGTGATAGCCTCGCAATGAATTATTTTATTGAAGAAGTAGAAAATTACAGCGATTATGATTATCAGAATAAAATGAAAAATCTTTTATACTCATTAAAACGTGAAAAACATTTATGACAACTACTTGTAAGGAAGAATTTAAGTTATAATTGACAATATTTTACTATTTAACTAATTTTTCAGCGTCTTTAATATAAAAATTTGAATATCGCAGTTTTTGTTTCAGGAAGAGGATCTAACCTTCAGGCTATTTTAAATTCGGATTTACTTAAAGATAAAGTAGAAGTAAAAGCAGTTTTCAGTGATAAAATTAGTTGCCCTGCTTTTGATATTTCAAGACAAAGATCGATAGAATATTATTCATTAGGTGAGAGGGAAAACTGTATAAACTACGGAGAACTTGTGTCTTTACTGGATTCATTCAAAATTGAACTATTAGTCCTTGCCGGATTTTTAAAACTCATCCCCAATTCTGTCATATCGCTATTCAAAAACCGGATTATAAATATTCATCCCGCCTTACTACCATCTTTCGGTGGGAAAGGAATGTATGGAATAAAGGTTCATGAGGCAGTATTTAAATCTTCAGCTAAAGTTTCCGGGGCAACAGTCCATTTTGTTGATGAAACCTACGACACAGGGAGAATTATAGCACAGCAATGTGTTGATATTTCCGATGTATCTTCACCTGAAGAAATTGCTGCAAGAGTTTTAATAGTTGAGCATAAGCTTCTTCCTTTTGTAATTGACAAATTTGCAGATGGAAAAATTAAAATTTTAAATGAGAGAGTAGTATTAGCTTAGTGGAAAAATCAGCATTAATAAGCGTATCCGATAAAACAAATATTGTTGAGCTCGCAAAGTCTCTTTCAGAATCCGGTTATAAGATTATTGCAACAGGAAACACTGCAAAATATTTAAGTACATCAGGAATAAAAGTTACAGAGATAAGTGATGTAACAGGTTTTCCAGAAATTTTTAACGGGAGAGTTAAAACACTTCATCCAAAAATTCTTGGCGGTATCCTGATGAGACGGGATATTGATCTTAAAGAAGCTGACGAAAATAAAATCTTTCCGATTGATGTTGTTTGTGTAAACCTATATCCTTTTATTAAAACAACCCAAAATCCAGATGTTTCACTTCCTGAAATAGTTGAACAAATAGATATTGGTGGTCCAAGTCTTATAAGAGCATCTGCAAAAAATTATAAATTTGTTTCTGTTCTTACCAATCCACAGCAATATGATACTTTCATTTCAGAATTGAAAGTTGGAGAAGTTTCTGAAGAGACAAGAAAAACACTTGCTGTTGAAGCTTTCTCACACACAGCTAATTATGATACCTATATCAGTAATTATCTTGAGAATAAATTTGAACTGCCAGCATCTTACATAAGGATAAATTATAAATTAGAGAAATCATTAAGGTATGGAGAAAATCCTCATCAGAGAGCAGAAATTTATGGTGACTTCAATGAATACTTCGATACATTTCATGGCAAAGAATTATCTTATAACAACATTCTTGATCTTGTATCTGCTGTTGAATTAGTTGAAGATCTTGGAAGTAATTCATGTGCAATCATCAAACATAATAATCCTGCTGGAGCAGCAAAGGGTATTTCATCATTTGATGCTTATGAAAAAGCATTGAAATGTGACCCGGTCTCAGCCTTTGGTGGAATCGTTGCCTTCACCTCTTTGGTTGATGAACTATTGGCTCAAAAGTTGAACAACTTATTCCTTGAGATCATATGTGCAAAGGAGTTCACAGAAGAAGCTGTTAAAATTCTTCAAAAGAAGAAGGATAGAAGACTTGTTAAGCAATTGAAATCGGTAAGAACTACAATAAAGAATTTCAAAAATATACCCGGTGGAGTTATAACTCAAGATCCCGATCATCTTACTTTATCTGAAGACTCCCTAAAATTCGTAACAATAAAAAAACCTTCTGAAAAAGAAATACACGATCTTCTGTTTGCCTGGATTATTGCAAAACACACAAAATCCAATGCCATTGTTTTTGTTAAAGATGGAGCAACACTTGGTGTAGGTGCAGGACAAATGTCAAGACTTGATTCATCAAAGATTGCACAAATGAAAGCCCGGCAAAATGGTTTGGAACTTAATGGCTCTGTTGCTGCTTCGGATGCTTTTTTCCCTTTTGCTGATGGATTACTTGAAATAATTAAATGTGGTGCTACTTCTGTTATTCAACCGGGTGGTTCTGTAAGAGACCAGGAAGTGATTGATGCTGCAAATGAAAATAATGTATCAATGGTCTTTACAGGTATAAGACACTTTAAACACTAAGAGGATTTATGGGATTATTTGATTTTATTTCCGCTGATATTGCAATTGACCTTGGGACTGCAAACACCTTAATCTGGGTCAAAGGGAAGGGGATAGTCCTAAATGAACCCTCTATTGTAGCTTTCGATAAAAACACAAAAAGAATTATTGCACTTGGAAACAAAGCAAAAGAGATGCAGGGAAGAGAACATAAAGAAATTCGCGTTACCCGCCCTATGCGTGATGGTGTGATTGCGGATTTTGAAATTGCTGAAGGAATGATCAGGGCTTTTATAAAGAAAGTAAGAGGCGGAATGTTCTCAAGCCGACGCGTTGTTGTTGCAGTACCAAGCGGTGTTACAGAAGTTGAAAAAAGAGCAGTAAGAGACAGTGCTGAACATGCCGGTGCTAAAGAAGTTCATTTAATTGCGGAACCAATGGCTGCTGCAATTGGAATTGGGATTGACGTTGAAGCTCCTGTTGGAAGTATGATTATTGATATTGGCGGCGGGACAACAGAAATTGCAGTAATTGCTCTTAGTGGAATCGTGAATGAAGAATCTATACGTATTGCCGGTGATGAAATGAATTATGCAATCATGCAGTTCTTCAAAAAGAATCACAATATTCTTATTGGAGAAAGAACTGCTGAAGCAATAAAATGTGAGGTAGGTTCTGCAGTTCCTTTAAAAGAAGAAATTACAATACAAGTTAAAGGAAGAGACCTTGTTGGCGGTGTCCCAAAAACTACAGAAGTAAGTTCTGTTGAGATTAGAGAAGCTCTTAACGAATCTATTGTTCAGATTGTTGATGCTGTGCGTCAATCTCTTGAAAGAACACCTCCGGAATTATCTGCTGATATTCTTGACAGAGGTGTAATGTTAACTGGCGGTGGAGCCTTATTAAAAGGACTTGATGAAAGAATAAGAATGGAAACAAACCTTCCTGTTCATGTTGCAGAAGATCCATTAACTGCTGTTGTAAGAGGAACCGGGAAAGTTATAGAAAACCTTAATCATTACAGCAAAGTGTTAATTCGTAACAGAAGATATTAATGTTTAGATTTTTTTCCAGAACCTGGGAAGGATATAAAGAATACATAATACTGGTACTGCTTTTAATTATTAGCCTCATAACACTCTCTCTTAATCAAAAACCACAAGTAAAAAAAGTCCGTGCAATTGCTTTCGGAACATTTGCGTCTGCTACTTCTATTATATCCGATATTATTAATACAGCAAAAGTAAAAAGTGAAAATGATAGATTGAGGCAAACAAATGCAGAGTTGATGCTGCAAGTAAATAAACTTAGAGAACACGGAATTTTAAATGAAGAACTTAAAGGATTAGTTGGACTGAAAGATACTTTTAACTATCCTTTAATTCCTGCAACAATCGTATCCAAATCTTTAACTAAATCTCAA
>CAZECH010000223.1:0-5468 GCA_964510675.1 uncultured Ignavibacteriaceae bacterium | reverse complement strand
TTATCAATTTAGTAATTAATCTCTTTTCTACAACTTCGAAATAATAATTAGTTTTCTTCAATAGTCTGTGACAAAAATCCCAGATTTCATTTTCGTTTCTCTTTTCAGGAGAATATTTTTTCTTTGTGGAGAATTTATCAGAAGTAGCAAGCACGTAGAATGGTTTTTCAAAATGTTTACATAGAATTGCTAAATTTCTGCTTCCAATTTTGTTAACGACATCTCTGTTTTTAAGGATAATATCGGCTCCAATTATTGCAGCATCATTTCGTTCAACAGCATTTGGTAAGAAAGCATCCGGAATAATTTCAACTCCGATTTTATTCTTCAATAATTCTTTAGCCAATAATCTTCCTTCAAGTTTTGGTCTTGATTCAGCAATGGTTACAACGATTTTTCTTTTCCCTGATAATTTTTTTAGGATTTCAATTATAGTTTTGCTGTTAGAAAGAGTAATTATTTTCTCTGCATTTTTCAGGAAGGGAAAAGTTTTTTTAAATAAGATTAAATACCTGTCTTCAATATTTTTAATGCTTTTATTTAAGAAATTTAGCATATCATCCGGATTATTTTTCTTAATTACGCTTTTGAACTCTTGAATAAATAATTGAATTGAGGAAAAGCTTTTTAATTTCTTATTGACAAGATCGATCATTTCAAGAAGTGAATGGGGATTCTGAGTATTTCCCTTACTCCACTCAATCAGATTCAATAATACTTCAGTTGAACCGGATGTATTGTCTGATATAATTTTAATAAGTTTTTTTCTTGCTGAGGAATTCAACTTAATGTCTCTGAAAACAGATCAAGAGTATAATCTTTAATATCAAAGGATGGTTCTGTAAAGGATTCCTGATTTTTGAAACTGCTTGTTTTACCAAATAGTTCTTCTTTACTCAAGAAATCTTTAAGATAAAATGTCCGGACTTTGTTCCTGTTCCTTATGATCCAGTTTAAAATTATTTTCATTTTTTCCAGGTCCTCTTCTGACGGCAAATGTTCTGTGTTTACTGTCCCGGAGAAAAAATCATCAATTGCTGTTTCAAAAGAATTATCCTTATCCACTTTGTATTCTTTAATATAAATTTTCCCTTCAATCATCAGAATATAATCGCTGCCAAACTTTTCATTAATCTCAAACAAAACATTGGCAGAGTTAACAGGCTCCTTTAAAATTGATGTTTTATGAGTTTGTGAAAGAATGAGGTCAATCAGGCTTTTTACTTCGCCTGCTTTTTCGTATTTCTGTTTCTCCGAGTAGGATTTCATTTTACCAAGAAGCCTGTTTAAGATATTCTGGTTCTTTCCGTAAAGAAATTCATAAACTTTATTCAGTTCATCGTAATAAATTTCAGATTCCTTTACCTCGCACGGGGCTAAGCATCTTTCAATTTCAGCAAGAAAGCATTTTTTATTTTTCAGAAATTCCTGTTTGCTGCATTCTCTTAGCGTAAACGCTTTTTGAATTACTTCATAAACAGATTCAGCTTTCTTTCTGGTAATGAATAAACCAAAATAATCATTGCCGTCAAAATCAAATTTGTTGGAAATTTCAATATCAGGGAATGGGTGATTCCTGTTAATTCTCAGGAAATATTTATTCCCATAATTCTTTAACTGAAGATTATGTTTTGGATTAATAATTTTTATTGACTCAGCTTCAGTGAGAAGGGCAGTTAATTCTGAGTTTGTTATTTCATATTTGATTCTTTTTGTTTGCTTAATAATTCTTTTTGCTTTTCTTGGGGCAGTTAGCAGAAAATATGAACGCACTCGTTTACTTAATGACTTTGCTTTACCAATGTAAATTACTCTACCTTTTGAATTTAAGAAGTAATAAACTCCCGGTGCTTCAGGAAGGGAGTAAACATCTTCCTTAAGGTGCTCGCTTATCTTTATTCTTGTTTCTCTATGTGAAGGTACCACCTGAAGACTTAATAAATCAGTTAAAGTTTTTACTTCTTCATTCTTTTTAAGATTCTTCAGCATCCTTATAAGAATTTTTGCTGTCGCTTCAGCATCCGGCAAAGCCCTGTGAGCATTTATTAATTTCACTCCAAAATAATAACTTAAATTGCTTAGAGACCTGCTTCTCAAATCGGGGTAAAGTCTTTTGGATAATCTTAACGTGCAAAGCTGTGGATTAGTTGGTTTTTCTTTTCCTACTAATAAGAATTCTTTGTTAATAAAACTGCGGTCAAAAGATAAATTATGTGCAGTAATTATGGAACCGGAAATAAAATTAGAAATCTCATCAACAACTTCTTCAAACATTGGTGCATTAAAAATATCATCATTAGTTATGCCTGTGAACTCTGTAATATAATAAGGGATTTGTCTTCCCGGATTAATAAGAGTCTGGTACTTATCAATAATTTTCAATCCTTTAACTTTTACAATTCCGATTTCTATTATTCCATGGTAGTATGGGGTTAATCCTGTAGTTTCAACATCAAGAACGGAATATTCAGCTTCGTCATATGGAATGTTTGAAAGGTCATCTGAAATCATAGCATAAATCTAATCTTAAAAAATTATACAATCAAAGAATATCGAGATACTTATAATGTACCAGATGACTTTTTCCTATTTACTTCTTTTTTAGATATATTATCAAATACAATATGGATAACTTAAATCTTCTTTTTGTAGGCGACATAATTGGTAAACCGGGAATGGATCTTGTCCAAACCTGGCTGCCCGGACTAATTCAGAAATATAAAGCTGATTTTATTATTGCAAACGGTGAGAATGCTTCCGATGGAAAAGGTATTACCAGCAAAGAAGGCAAACTTCTCTTTGATCTTGGTGTTCACGTAATTACCGGCGGAAATCATACATGGGATAAACACCAATCACAGGATTATCTTAAAGAAGAACCAAGGGCTTTGCGCCCTTTAAATTATCCGCGGGGAGCTTACGGCAATGGTTACTATGTTGCTGAAGTGCGGAAAAAGAAAGCTGCTGTCATAAATCTCCAGGGAAGAACTTTTATGGCTACAATTGATTGTCCTTTCAGAACCGCTGATTGGGTTCTTTCCAAACTTAAAGAGGAAACAAAAGTAATTATTGTTGATTTTCATGCCGAAGCCTCTGCTGAAAAAATTGCAATGGTAAACTATCTTGATGGTAAAGTCAGTGCAGTAATCGGAACTCATACTCACGTCCAAACAGCTGATGAAAGAATTTTTCCGCAGGGTACAGGTTATATTACGGATGTCGGAATGAGCGGTCCTTACGAATCAGTAATAGGAATGAAAACTCAGGCAGCATTGAACAGGTTTATATACCAGACCCCGCAGAAGTATGAAACAGCACAAAACGATGTACATCTTTGTGCAGTCTTTATGAAAATTGATTATGATACCGGCAAGACAGTTGAAATAGAGAGAATTACTTTCCCATCCTTTACAACAAAAATAGAAATGTAAGATGGTTAACTTTCCTTTACCAAGGATTGATACTGATCCTCAGTTACAGGAACTGCTTCTTAAGAATTGCTCAATTAAAGAAGGGGAAATTTGGGAAGACTTGAATGGAAAACATAAGATTGCCTGCTTAGATGTTTCTGATGAAAAATCAATAATTAATTTTCTTGGTGAAGAAAAAGCCTCTCTTGCGATTCACGATCCGCCTTACAATTTTGTAGCATTTGATGAAAGAAATGTTGAGCAATTTATAAATTGGTGCGGGCGATGGATAAAAACTACTTTCCATTCATTGCAGGAAAATTCTTCTTTGTATATCTGGCTTGGAGCGGATCAGAATAATCACTTCCAGCCTTTACCCGATTTCATTTCAATGATGAAGCATAGCGGATTTAATTCCAGGAGCTTCATTACAATGAGAAACCAACGAGGATATGGAACCCAGAAAAACTGGATGGCAATAAGACAGGAACTTCTTTATTACACAAAAGGAAATCCATCATTTGATAGTAATTCCGAATATACTGATATACCAAAAATACTAAGAGGTTATTATAAAAAAATAAATGGTAAGGTTACGGAAAACCTGGAAAGAGGAAAGTCGGAATTTATAAGAGCAGGAAATGTTTGGGTTGATGTTCAGCAGGTTTTTTACAGGATGGAAGAAAATGTAAACGGTTGTTATGCTCAAAAACCTCTCAAGGCAATTACAAGAATAATGCAAGCAAGCAGTAAGCAGGATGATCTTGTGCTTGATTTTTTTGCTCACGCAGGTACAACATTACTTGCTTCAGAAATAACAGGCAGAAGATGTTATACTTGTGAAATAAATCCTGTTTATTGTGAAATAACTAAACGGAGACTTGAGAATTTCCGGAAAACAGGAAAGACCGGGTGGCAGAATTCTAATCCCTTTTTAGAAGAAATTTTGGAGGACGCAGAACTTAAAAAATATTTGAAAGAAAAATATCAAATTAAATATAATGAAAGCGATGTTGCTCTTAATGAAGCCAGGAGTCAATAAAAGATTTTTCAAATCGTTCAGAATTATAAAATTAATGGAATTTAAATGATCCTTCTGGATGGTAAAAAAATAGCACAGGATATCAGATCAGAGTTAAAAGCTGAAATTGATAAACTAAAATCCCGGGGAAAGAAGGTTCCGGGTTTAGCAGCAATTCTTGTTGGTAATAATCCTGCTTCAGAAATTTATGTAAGCAGTAAAACAAAAGATTGCCTTGAAATCGGAATGAGAACAGCCACTGAAAAAAGAAACGCAGATTTATCAGAAAAAGAATTGCTTGAACTTATCGAATCATATAACAACAATAAAGATTTTCATGGAATACTTGTCCAGCTTCCTCTTCCAAAGCACATTAATGAAGATAAAATTATTGAAGCAATCTCTCCTAAAAAAGATGTTGATGGATTTCACCCGGTAAATGTTGGAAATCTTGTTATTGGAAAAGAAGCTTTTCGTTCCTGTACCCCGGCTGGAATACAGGAATTACTAATAAGGTACAACATTGAAACAAAAGGAAAACACCTGGTTGTTTTAGGCAGAAGCAATATTGTCGGCAAACCAATCGCAAACATTATGCTGCAAAAAAAAGAGCATGCAAATTCTATTGTAACAGTATGTCATTCAGCTTCGCCTGATGTTTCTTATTATACAAAGCAGGCGGATATTCTGGTTGCTGCGATTGGTTCTCCTCAATTTGTAAAAGCTGATATGCTGAAAGATGGAGTTATTGTTATCGATGTTGGAATAAACAGGATTGAAGATAAAAATAATTCAAAAGGATATCGTGTAGTTGGTGATGTTGATTTTGAAGAAGTTGCTAAAAAATCATCTTACATTACTCCGGTTCCCGGCGGAGTTGGTTTGATGACAAGAGCAATGCTGTTAAAAAATACTTTCGAAGCATATTTAAAATTTGGTGAGTAAAATGGAACATCGAATAACTGATTTGGATGTATCAAAAGAATTCCTTGAAAAAACTTTACGTGATTTTTATTGCCTTGAAGAATCCTGCAAAG
>CAZECH010000222.1:0-5470 GCA_964510675.1 uncultured Ignavibacteriaceae bacterium | reverse complement strand
GAGGTAATGAAAAAATTAATTATTTGGATTTTGCGGCAGGAGGCTTCAGGGATCTTACAAGAATTGCCTCGAGCGATTTTGAAATCTGGGAACCGGTATTCCGTTACAATAAAAATGAAATCACTTCTGCGATTGAAAATCTTATAGTAAAACTAGAATCGGTAAAAACTCTTGTTGATAAAAGTGATTTGAAATCTTTGGAGTATGAATTTATTTCATCAAGAAAAAAAAGAGAAACAATTCCTTCCAACATAAAAGGTTTTTTAAATCCTGTTTATGATGTTTTCATTTATGCAGAAGATAAGCCAGGTTCTTTATTCAGAATGGCTGATGTATTATTTAAAAACTCTGTCAATATAAAAGATATTGAACTACTTAAAATACGGGAAGGAACTGGAGGAACTTTCAGGTTATCATTCGAGACAAATGAAAGTGCTGCAAAAGCTAAAGAACTTTTAATCAGCTCAGGTTTCCGTCTTGCTTAAACTTACTCATGATCTCACTCTTGATTTTACTTTTATCCTTGCACTTGCTCTTGCCGTATGCACCCATTTCTACTTTTCACTTAACTTCAAAAAATTTTAACTTTGTCTTTAGAAAAGAAATCATTAATAATGTGAAATTACAAATTGAAACCGATTCTTATACTTAACTTTATATTATTTCTATCATCGTTTTACTTTTCTCAGTCAAGCGGAGTTGATGTGAAGAAAACATTTTATCCTAATGGTATTCTAAAAACCGAAGGAGAATATTGGAATGGACAGCTTCATGGACTTTATAAAGAATATTATCCCAACGGACGAATATGGAAAGAATGGAATTTTTTCCAGGGGAAGGAAGATGGAATATCAACCTGGTATTTTGAAGACGGAATAAAAAGCATTGAATGGAATTTCAGGAATGGACAAAAGGAAGGCACGTCAAAATGGTATTATGAAACAGGAGAATTGTGGGCTGAGCAAAATTATTATGAAGGCAAACTAAGTTCTGTAACATTTACTTATTATAAAACCGGGGAACTGCAGGGTGAATGGAATTTTGAAAATGGAATACTTGAAGGGATTTCAAGAACATATTATAAATCAGGTTCTGTCGAAGTTGAAAGACGTTTCCTCAATGGAAAAATGCAGGGAGTAACAAAAGTATTTCACGAAGTTGGCGGAGTTGCTCTTGAAGCTTATTATCTTGATGATAAGCTGGAAGGAGAGGTTATTATTTATGATATAGGCATGAGTGTAAGAGTAAAAGACAATTATGTAAATGGTGAAATGGTAAATCGCGTCAGGTATGATGTTATGGGAGAACTTGAATCTGAAGAAAGAACTGATAAAATTTATTATGATAATGGATCTTTGAATGAGGAAGTATTTATAAAGAATGGAAAAAGGGAAAATTCAACAAAAGTTTATTATCCCAGCGGATACCTGAAAGAAGAATGGTTTTATATAAATGATACTTTGCAGGGAAGATCTTATATGTATTATGAAGCCGGAGTTGTTAAATCTTCGATTGATTATGTTGACGGCATACAGCAGGGAACGACAAAAAGTTATTATGAGAATGGAATGCTTGAATCTGAAATTAACTACGAAGGTAATATTAAGAATGGATTTTCACAGACTTATTATGAAAATGGTGTATATAAATCCTCATTCAGATATGAGAATGATATTAAAGAAGGACCATCAAAAACATTTTATGATAACGGGTTATTGCTTGCTGAAGAATATTATGAAGATGAAAAATTACATGGTTTAAGAAAGGAGTATCATAAAAACGGTTTTGTGAAAGAAGAGCAGCATTATGTCTATGGAAAACTTGAAGGTTGGGTAAAATATTTTTTCGGGAATGGAAAGCTTAACAAAGAGGAATATTATGTTGATGGTAAAATGCAGAGATCGAAAGAGTACGATTCAACAGGAGTACTTGTTTCAACTTTTGGTTATTGAAGTTGTTTGAGAAGGATCATCTGAGTACCAAAGGGATGAAGAATCTAAAATCTCAGATTCTTCGCTTTGCTCAGAGCAACAAAAATTTTTAAAAAGGAACTAACTTTGAATAAAAGCCTTTTTTGTATTTTGATTTTTCTCTTTATCACATCTGAAATTTATTCACAGGAAGGAGAAGTTATTTCTTACTATCTTGATGGGAAATTAAAACAGGTTGAGAATTATAAAAACAGCAAGCTTGATGGTATTTCCAAATACTATTTTGAGAGTGGAATTCTTAAAGAAATAATTTCATATACTGAAGGAAAAAAATCAGGGAAGTATTCTGCTTATTATGAAACCGGTATTCTAAAAGAACAAATCAATTATAACAATGATAAATTTAATGGTGAATTCAGCAGCTTTTATCCAAACGGAGTTTTAAGAGAATCCGGTAAATATTCATCAGGTGTCCCTGATGGTGAATTAAGAACTTATTATGAAACTGGTCAGTTGAAATCTTATCATACTCTTATAAATGGAGCAAGAAATGGAACTGGTTATGATTATTATTCCAATGGCTCAATAAAAGCAGAAGCAAATTTTACCAATGATGTTCAGGAAGGGATTACACAATTCTATTATGAAAATGGAAAGCTCAAAGGGATTTATCCATATCAATCAAACCAGCTACACGGTGATGTTAAAGAATATTCTGATGACGGTTTATTAATTGCTGAGAAAAATTATAATTATGGCAGGTTGAAAGGAGTTGAAAAGATTTATTTCCACAATGGTAATATAAAAACGGAGAGCAATTATGATTATGGTTTCAGAGAAGGAGTTACGAAATCATTTTATGAGAATGGAAAGTTATGGAGTGAGCAAAATTATAAAGGAAATAAACTGAATGATAAAACTAAAATTTTCCGTAGTGATGGTTCTCTCTGGTACATAGAAACTTATGATGATGGAGAATTGATAAGCAGTAAAGAATATTCCGAAGAAGGAAAACTTGTTGCTGAACAAATTTTTGAGAAGAAAGATTAGAGTGTTCAAGGGTAAGTTCAGGTTCAAGTAGAAGTCTCTATACTTATATATTAAAACGACCGAGGAAAAAATATTAAATGATAAAAGGTAGCAAAAGTTTTCAAATAGGATTAATTCAGATTTCGTTGAGTAAAGATACCGGTAAAAATTTAAAGAAGGCTATTGATTGGATTTCAAAAGCAGCAAAGAAAGGTGTGCAGGTAATCTGCTTACCTGAACTTTTCCGTTCACAGTATTTCTGCCAGAGTGAAAATATAGATTACTTTAATTTAGCTGAAACAATTCCCGGTCCTTCCACGGAGGCAATCTCTAAAATTGCTAAACAAAATAAGGTAGTTGTTATTGTTCCCATCTTTGAAAAAAGAGCATTGGGGGTTTATCATAACTCACTTGCTGTAATAAACACAAAAGGAGATATTTCCGGTATTTATAGAAAGATGCACATTCCTGATGATCCTTCTTATTATGAAA
This sequence comes from uncultured Ignavibacteriaceae bacterium, assembly GCA_964510675.1. GTDB lineage: Bacteria > Bacteroidota > Ignavibacteria > Ignavibacteriales > Ignavibacteriaceae > RBG-16-34-14. The sequence goes on along the minus strand of CAZECH010000222.1, from coordinate 2,018 downwards.
AATTTTATTTCACACCCGGTGATCTTGGTTATAAATCCTTTGATACTGAATATGGCAATATTGGTACATTAATTTGCTGGGATCAATGGTATCCCGAAGCAGCAAGACTTACGACTTTGCAGGGTGCGGCAATTCTTTTTTATCCTACAGCAATCGGCTGGCATCCACACGAAAAGAAAGAGCATGGTAAAAATCAGTTTGAATCCTGGCAAACAATTCAAAGGAGTCATGCTATTGCTAATGGAGTTTATGTTGCTGCAATTAACCGGATTGGTTTGGAAAAGGAAAACTCCAGATCTGCCGGAATAGAATTCTGGGGTTCATCATTCGTTGCTGACCCACAGGGAATTATAATTGCTCAAGCTTCAATGGATAAAGAAGAAATTGTAATTGCCGAGGTTGATTTGAATCGGATTGAATATATACGAAGAAATTGGCCGTTCTTAAGGGATAGAAGAATAGATTCTTACCAGGACATTTATAAAAGATTTTTGAACTAAATGAATAACATCAGGATTCCCGCCGAATGGGAACCGCACGAAGCAACCTGGCTTGGATGGCCGCATAATAAATCAGACTGGCCCGGGAAGTTTGTTCCAATTCCCTGGGTTTATGGAGAAATTGCACGTTACATTTCCCGAGGAGAAAAAGTAAGAATTATTGTTGAAGATAAGAATCACGAAGCAAAAGCAAAAAAAATTTTTAAAGCAGTTGATGCAGATACTGATAACATTGAATTCTACAAACTAAAAACAAACCGTGGATGGATGAGAGATTCTGGTCCTGCTTTTGTTAAAGATGAAAATGGGAAAGTTTCTGCAATTCATTTCAGATTTAATGCCTGGGCTAAGTATGATAATTATAAGAAGGACGAAAAGCTTCCCAAGTTCATTTCCGATAAATTTAAAATGGAGAAAATCTGTGCAGAACATAATGGAAGACATGTTGTCCTTGAAGGCGGAAGTATTGATTGCAATGGTAGGGGTACTTTATTAACAACTGAAGAATGTTTGATGGATGATAAAGTACAGGTGAGAAATCCCGGTTTTGGTAAAAAGGATTATGAAGAAGTATTCAGCAAATATCTTGAGGTATCTAATACAATCTGGTTAGGAAAAGGAATAACCGGAGATGATACTCATGGTCACGTTGATGATCTTTGCAGGTTTGTAAATAAAAATACTGTTGTGCTTGTTCAGGAAAAGAATCCTGAAGATGCTAATTATAAAATCTTAAATGAGAATTGGGAAAGATTGCAGGATGCAAAACTTGAAGATGGCGCAAAGCTAAATGTAGTTTCTTTACCTATGCCAAAACCTGTTTATTTTAAGGGGGAAAGACTTCCAGCCAGCTATGCAAATTTTTATTTTTCAAATTATGCTGTTTTAGTTCCTACATTTAATGATCAAAATGATAGGATCGCTCTGGGTATTTTATCAGAGCTAATATCAGACAGACCTGTAATTGGCATTCATTCTATTGATCTAGTTTGGGGTTTGGGAACACTGCACTGCCTTACACACGAGCAGCCTGAATAGAAAAGTAAGAATATTCAAAGATTAAATTTCGTTCTTGATGGAGAAATTTATAATTGATTATAAAATCTGGAAAAACTAATTTCAGTCATTCTTTTAATGATTGATTTTAAATTCATAAGCCCGACACTTAACTTGAATAAATATTTTCCAATAATATTATCTTTTCTTTTATTTATCTCAAACTCCTTCTCACAAACAAAAAATATAAATATCTCAGGCTTTATAACCGACTCTAAAACAGGAGAAGCCTTAATCGGGTCAAATATTCTTCTGTATAAAGACAGCATAAACACAAATGAATTATACTATAGAGGCACTGCATCCAACAGCTATGGCTTTTATGCAATAACAAATTTAATTGCCGGAAAATACATTTTGATTTTTCGTCATGTAGGCTATAAAACAACTGTTATTGATACTGTTTTAAGTATTCAGCAAGAAAATGTTAGGATCAACATAGAACTTCCGCTAGAAGATATA
>CAZECH010000221.1:2736-5493 GCA_964510675.1 uncultured Ignavibacteriaceae bacterium | reverse complement strand
ACTTTTCCATATCAAGTCCAATATATTTCTGGGCTTTTTCTTTTGTTGAAAGATCAGGTATCTGAACAGGTAATTTAACTCCAAGCCTGGTTAAAAGATTTGCAAGCTCAACACGGGCTTTCTCTCCTTTTTCAATTGAATGAGCTAAAACTCTTGCTATTTCAAGTGGTGCGTGAAAACTTGAACCATGCCCTGCTGTAGCAAAATCCCATCTCCATTGGGCTGCCCTGATTAGTTTTAGGATTGGTTGCATCTGCTCATCAGTTGCGCCATTATCCCAGGCTGTTTTTGCTTCAATGTGAGCTTTAACTAAAGTATTTGTAGCAATATGCGCAAGCTGAATATTCGCATCCTGCCTGTCATAAACATTTTTTGTGAGAGCTACTTCTGATTCACGATGACAAACCTGGCATGATCTTGAAATATTATTTAACGGACTCTGAATATGATGATCTGTAAATTTAACACTGCCTTCACTCATATAAGGCATATGACAGTCTGCACAGGAAACTCCACGCTGGGAGTGAATTCCCATTTTAGAAATTTCAAAATCAGGATGCTGTGCTTTAATGATTGGAGTTTTACTAAGTGCATGAATATAATCAACATGATTTATTTCGTCATAGTAAGTTTCCATATCTTCAACAGTAAAACCATCATCCCAGGGAAATGTTAAATAGTCCCCTTCTTTTTTGAAATAATATTCAACGTGGCATTGTGCACAAACAAGAGTTCTCATTTCCTGGTGAGTTGATTTTGTAATATCAATTTCCTGCCTGTTAAAAGCTTCAACCAAAGCCGGGCGAGTAATGCGAAGATTTAGCGTCTTTGGATCATGACAATCCTGGCAGCCGATATGATTAATAACCTGGTCACCAAGATCGGTCCATCCTTGTTTATAAAAATTTGCTACACCCATTTCATTCATTAATCTTGGAACGTCAGTGCTTTTACATGTCCAGCAAGTTGCCGGCTGTTTTACACCTGTCCGCAAAGTATTTCTTATATCTTTAACAGCATAGTAGTGCCCGCGTGCCTGATAATAATCTCTTGAAAAAGAATATCCTGCCCAAAGGACCACCATGTCTGGCTCTCGTTTAAGCATATCAATTAAAGCTGTACCAAGATATTTGCTTCTGAACGAAGTATCTTTTGTTTGAATATAAGTTTGATATTCTCTTGGAAAATTTTCCCCCCAGATTTCGTTTCGAGGTTCCCATTCAGGTATTTCGTTTACCGGCTGGAATCTTAACGTTGCTTCAGTTCTTCTTTCTATAATTGAAGAGCCAAACAAGCCTACAAGAAATACTACAACTAATGTAACAAAAAATATTGCCCAGCCAACCCATGGCTTCTCGGCAACAATGTCTTTTATTTTCTTCATAATATTTTCCTGTTAAAAATTTTCATTTATTTTCAGCTTCAAAAAACTTTTCCATCCATTCCGGCATTACAGGGGTATGCTGCGGAACTCTTGCAAAAGGAAATGAGGAAAGACTGTTTACCCTTCCATGCGGAGTTTCCCTGTGGCAGTCCCAGCAAAATTTTCCTTCGCCATGCTTTACACTTTCTCCTGTTACAGAAACAAGTGATGTCTCATTTGTAAAATTATAATGGCATCTTATGCAATTTTCCTGCACAACATTAATCCCTGCTTCTTTAATTCTAATCACCTGGGGCTCAAGTCTGAATGTAAACATAAACGCATGTCTTGCACCATCACTTGCTTTGAATGCATAAGTTCTGAAAAAATTATCATATGGAACGTGGCAATCATTACAGGTGGCAACTCGTGCATGACTGCTTCTTTGCCATGTCGCAAACTGCGGAGTCATCACATGGCAGTTAATACATGCATTTGGATTATCAGAAAGGTATGAGCTTGCATTGGAAACTCTGAAGATGAGCAATCCCAAGCCAATCAAAACACCCAATGAGATAATTACAGGAATTTTCCATTCAGACGGTGGAATAAATGAGTGAAAAACCTTTTTCATATTGAATTCAAATTTACAGAAATAAGAAACAATTTAAATTACATTAGTTATGTTATGAAATCTCTCTCCTGAAGATCGAAATGACTTTCTAAATCAAATTGCCGGAGACTAATTTGAAAATAAATTATCCAGATTTTCCAATTCTTCTTCGGTAAGAACATCTTGTATAATTTTAAAAAGCTCACGTTCTTCTTTTCTTATATGCTGAATCAATAAAGAACCAAGTTCATCAAGAATAGCAATTTTATTTTCATCATTTCTTAATTTTTCAATCAGGCCGATAATTTTTTTATGATCGGCAATAAGCTGATTAACCAATTTATTAAGCTTGTCATTCTTTTCTTTAACAACCGGAAAAAGAATTTCTTCTTCCTTTTTAAAATGAGGAAGAAGTTCTGTTTCATAAGCGTTCAAAGCATATTCCGTTTTTCCTTCAGGTGAAGCCGGAAGATTTTTATATATAGGTGCGTTTTTCCTGATAAGCTGTGCTAGTATCAATCCATGATGATGATCTCTTGATAAATTAATAATGCTGTGGTGACGACGCTGCATAGTTTTTATACTCTTAAAGGTTTTTCTTTAACCTTATACTATTAAGTTTAAATTTTCATAATAAATCTTTTCTTTTACTAAATCGTCATTCCTTCTTCAAGTTGTACTGCTTTTGGAAAAAGAATATTATTTTCAAGATGAACATGCCTATGAAGATCTTCCTCGAATTCTTTTAATTCCTGGAAAGTAACCTTATAAGTTGTACATG
>CAZECH010000221.1:0-2636 GCA_964510675.1 uncultured Ignavibacteriaceae bacterium | reverse complement strand
AGATCTTCCTCGAATTCTTTTAATTCCTGGAAAGTAACCTTATAAGTTGTACATGCATCTGCCGGCGGAGTATAATTATTTGTTAGTTCCTTGATATCAAACATTCCGTTTCCTGCAGACTGGTGTTCTGCTTCCATCATTTCAATAGGTTTCTTTATCGTTCCGAAATATGGTTTATCAGCAGGCACATCAATACTTGTTCCTTCAAGTATTTTAATATGAGGAAAAAGTATTCTTTCTTCTTTCATCATATGGTGTCTCATCTCACTATTTACAGCAGAAAATATTTCCGCAATTTTTTTTGTTTCAGGATGATTTTCTCCATGTACCATTGCAACTTTTTGTGTATGGGCAGAAATTACCGGAAGCATCCTGCTTACATAACTATGATGATTATTAATAATATAATCAATTAGAAAATCAAGTTTCCATTCATCCGGTTTGATTTCACTCTGTGTTAATGAATTTATCTCATTAATTTCTGTAATTATGTTATCCGGATTTATACCTTTTTCTGAACAAGCATTTGTGAGCGTCCTTTTACCATTGCAGCAAAAATCAAGATTATATTTTTCAAAGATTGCAGCAGTACGAAAATTTTCTTTAACAATTTCAGATAATGTGAAATCTGAAAGGTTCTTATTCAAAACTTCTTTTTCATTTAACATTCTTTTCTCCTTTAATTTGTAATTTCTATATGTGAGACTTATTCAAGAGACGAATTATTATCACACTGTGCCTGTCGATGTGTGACTGTCAGTCTTCGACGAGGACAGATTGACAAATTTAACTTATACGACAAGCTCTATGTCTTTTGATTCTTTATCATCACTATCAACATTTTAAATTTCTCAACTGCATTAACTGCATGCGGAATATTTGCCGGCAGAATAATAAATTCATCACGGGAAACAATAACAGGTTTGCCATCAATTGTACATTCTGCTTTTCCATCAACAATTTGTACAAAAGCATCAAAAGGTGCTGTATGCTCGCTTAAGGATTGTCCTTTATCGAATGCAAACAATGTTATTGTTCCGGCATCTTTTTTAATTATCTGTTTGCTTACAATTGAGCCATCAGAATATTGAATAAACTCAGCGGCATTTATTGTTTTGGAAGTTAAATCTTCTTTTGTACTCATTTTTCTCTTTCCTTTTTTTTGATCTTACATCTTACTTCAAGCTTAAAATCTTTTTCGTTGATGAAGTGATATCCTGGTTTAATCCCATCTGCTGGTGAATTATTTCTCCGCCCTCATTCAAAAAAGTTATAATATTTGAATGAGAGTAATCTCCATTTTTATCTTTCTTATATTTAAAACCGATTAAGGCTCCAAGCTCCATTATATCATCGGCTTTATTGGTTAAAAGTTTCCAATGTTTCAGATCAAGTTTATTTCTGTGTGCAAATTCTTTCAGCTTAGCCGGCGAATCCCGTTCAGGATCAATTGAGACAAGAACAAAACTATAAGATGAGATTTTTTCTTCTTTGCTTAATGCTAATTCAATTTTCTTCATATCATTTACAAGAATCGGGCATGCATAGGTGCAGCTAGCAAAAAACATTGTAAGCACAACTTTCTTTCCTTCAAGATCTTTTAAAGAAAAGGATTTTCCATCCTGATCAGTCCATTCAGATTCTAATTGATAAAGAGACGACTCAGATATTTCATCTGATTCCATTTCGTCACAGCAGGAATGATTTTTCGTTTTTGAGTCTTGTATTGATTCGGTTTTAGTAATTGATTTTTCATTTTTTTCTTCAGCAGTTGTAAAACATCCTGCGAGATTAGTAAGAAGGAACAATAAGGCTCCTGTAATCAAACCATAAAATGCAATTTTATTTCTCTTTTTCATTTTATAAACCTTTAATTAATGTTTATGAACTTCTGATTCTATTCTATTTTCATCTGAATGTGAGCTCATCTCATATAATTTTTCAGCATAATGAATAAACTGAACATATGCTTCAACAAAATCTCTTCCCGTTTCTATATTATTTTTATCATAGTCCTTTAAAGAAGTAATCATTTCAAAACTTTCCTTAAGCCTATCTTCAACAGAATGAATTAAAAGAGTATTTAATTCTTCAATTGAACCTTTTTCGATTGATAAATCAGCGAGGGGTATTGCAGGACCAAGATCTCTTCCTACAGGTTTTAAACCTGTATATGGCTCTCCTTCACCTGAACGATGCAGGCGGACTACAGTTTCAAAAAAATATTTATCTGCAAGAACTTTTGCATCTGATGACAACTCTCTAACCTTTAAAGCTTCTTCGAAAGCTTTACGGATTTCATCCTCATCTTTTTCCTGTACCCACACTAAAACGAGATTTATATCTTTATTTTCTAAAGATGCTATTGCAGCCTTTACAACCGGTCCATCCATTCCATCGCAATGAGCTGACATATTGCCGGTAAAAAGAAAAATCATGATGAAAAAAATAAAGCCGCTTTTAAACCATGATTTTAAATTTAAACTGTTTATCATAATTACTCCTCCTTATTTTTTTGATTAAAGTCTTTTGCACACCTGAAACCAAGATTATGTGTTGTGTAATTAGCTTTTAAACTGCTCCTGTAACCGTAACGCATAAAAGCCGGATAATTTTTAACATCCTTTGAACTGGAA
>CAZECH010000220.1:0-5514 GCA_964510675.1 uncultured Ignavibacteriaceae bacterium | reverse complement strand
ATAATGTCTCCATCCAAAACAAGGGATTTGACATTCTTCATATCTGTATAATTTTTCCAGTCTATCGCTGACTGAGAAAATAAAGGAAAGGACATAAAGATTACGAATAAGACTAAGAAAGTTTTTTTCATTTAAATGTCTCTGATAGTGAAGTATAAAATTGTAGCAGTATCTTATTCGTTCCTCATTCTTAATCTAAATTTCTTTAAAACTTATTTCAAATTCAAGATATTTTTCTTAGCAGAAAATATAAATTGACATCTTTATAATGGTTAACTAAAAATTAATTATTATTAACCTCTGAAACAAAGTATTTATTTAACTATATAGTATGCTTTTAGCAAACAAGCCAGGTCTTTTTATTAAATACAAATATAAGCTAATCATAATAATAACTTTTGTGTCGTGGTTCCCGGCATTATTCATTTCTTTCCTGAATGAAGATTATCAAATACTGACATTTCATAAGGGTGAAGGAATAATTTCTATCCTTGAAGTTTTCTGGCAGCCTGATGTAATGAATCCTTACTGGAGACCTGTTACTAATTTTTTTCGTCAGTTAATAAAATTAATTGTTGACCTTAATCCCTTAGGTTTCAAAATAAACAGCCTCATAACTTACGTTTTATGCTCCCTCTTAGTTGTATTTGCTTTTAAGAAAATTGGTCTGTCGGAAATATATTCTTTATATGGCGGACTCTTGTTTGCAGTACTACCATCTCATGAATTGCAACTTGCCTGGATTTCCGATCATAGCGAACCTCTTGTAACAATTTTTCTTCTATTGGTTTTTGTTAACTATCTAAATATTTATAAAAAGGAAGAGAATAAAAAGATAAGTGTATTCTTAGCTATTGTTTTTTTCATTTTAGCTATATTAACCAAAGAATCAGCTTTTGCCGGGATTTTTATACCCGTAGTAGTTTTATTTTTGCGTCTTAATAAGGAAAATTTGCCTCAGTCATTTGCAGAAATAAATTTCAATCAAAAAATTTCGGCGGATCATATTTATTTTGATGGTAAAAGATTTATAAAAATAGATAAGGTTATTTTTTACCCTTAAGATTTGAAATCAGGTTGACCATCTCCATTGCTGTTTCAGTTGCTTCCCAACCTTTATTGTTTTGTCCTTCTCCTGTTCTTTCTTCAGCCTGTTCTTCTGTATAAGTTGTTAGGACTCCAAAAATAACCGGAATGCTGTACTTCAATCCAACGTGCAAAATACCATCAGCAACTGCTTTGGAAACATATTCAAAATGAGCTGTTTCACCCTTTATAACTGCACCAAGACATATTATAGCATCATATTTTTTTTGTGATGCGAGTTTGTCAGCAATAATCGGAATTTCAAAAGCCCCCGGTACTTTAAAAACCGGGATATCATTTTCTTTATAACCGTGTTCTTTAAAACAGTTCAATGCACCTTTAAGAAGTATATCACAAATATTTTCATTAAACATACTTTGGATTATGGTAAAATGATTTTTTTTATCCTTTTTAACTTTCTTCATAATAATTTCTCTTAATGTGGATAAAGCTAAGCGGAGTATTTCATTAGTCTTTTTCGCATAGCTTCTATAGATGCAGTGCTAGTGAAGTATTGCCCTAAATTAGAATCATCTTCTCTTTTCCCTCCATGATAATCTGAGCCGCCGCATTCCAGTAAAAAGTACGAATTAACAACTCCACGGTAAAATTTTTGCTGTAATTTGGAATGTGATGGATGTATTACCTCAATTCCATCAACACCAAGATCAATAATTTCTTTTAAAAGATTTTCCGGAATATTTCCAGGATGTGCTAAGAATGATAAACCTCCTGCATCAGTAATAATTCTGAAAGCACTTTGTGGCGATAGATGAACTTTTTTTTCAAAAGCCGGAGATCCATTTCCTATATATTTATTGAAAGCTTCATAGTAGGAGTTAATAAATTTTTTTTCAAGCAAAACCTGCGCAATATGAGGACGACCCACAGAAGAATTTTTTGCTTTTTCCATCACGTCTTTAAGATGAATTTCGAAACCCAAATTTCTAAGTTTATGTACTATTCTTCCTGCACGTTTAATCCGTTCTTCCCTGAAGAAATTAAGATAACGTTCAAACTCCTGGTTTTCAGGATCAAAAAAATAACCGAGAATATGAATCTCCCGGTTACTTATTTCTGAACTTATCTCAACACCTGGTACGACTTCTATACCAAGTTCTTTTCCATATATAGTTGCTTCTTTAATTCCTTTAATGTTATCATGATCTGTTATACTTATTATATCTAATCCGGCATCCTTTGCTTTTCTTATTAATTCTTCAGGGGAGCAGGTTCCATCAGAGTGAATTGTATGAGTATGTAAGTCTGCTTTCCTATTCATCACTTTTATTACTAACTGAATAATTCCTTAAATTTTTCATAATTAAGAATTCTTAATCTTGAGCCATCCAATTCAACTAATCCTTTTTTAGCAAAAGTATGAAGTGTTCTGGAAATAGTTTCTCTTGAAGTACCGGCCATATTAGCAAGATCATGTTGAAAAGGAAGTTTTTCAATTTCAACAGTTCCTTGTTTTATTTTTCCAACATCATCTGCAAGCTGAAGTATAACAGTTGCAACCTTTCCTTCAGCATCTTTAAGAGAAAGAGATTTTATCTTCATATCTGCTGCGCGTAATCTCTTTGTTAATTCCATTAAAAGGGCAACCGATATCTCCGGATGTGAGTGAAGTAAGTTTATAAAATCATTTCGTTGGATTATAAATAGTTCAGAATCTTCCATTGCAGTAACATTTGCCGACCGTGAAGAACCATCGAGAATTGCCATCTCACCAAAGAAATCAGATTCATTCAGCATTGAAAGTATTACTTCTTTTCCATCATCGCTAACGCGGGAAACTTTAACTTTTCCTTTTGCAATAACAAAAAGTGCAGATCCTGTTTCCTGCTCAAAAAGAATAACAGAATCTTTAGCAAAACTTTTTTTTGTTCCTAAAGTGGATATCTGTTCAACAGTTTCATCATTAATTTCGGAAAAAATTGGAACATACCGTAGAAAATCATCTTTATCTAACATAGAATAATCCTTGGTTAGTTTTAAGTTGTAGCAATATAGGTTTGAACCTTCGAAAAGTCAATCTAATGAATAATATTATTAAACTTTTTGCTTGTACTAAAATGATATTATCATTTGGAATATTTATATATCCTTAATTTACTTTGCTTTTTGAGTGGTATGTCTCTATTTTTACAGTTTAATAATTCAAAAACGGAGATTTTTTTATTATGGGAATGATGGCAAGGATGAGGAGTTTGGCGCCGGCATTTATCCTTTCAGTAGGGGTACTTTTTGCTCTTTTTATGGTCATTTCAGATTCCAATGTGCTTGAAGCGCTTGGAGGCAGATCGAATAATGTGGGTTCTATTGATGGTACTGATATTTCCTACCAGGAATTTGTAACTGCTGTTGATCAGCAAATTCAAAATATGAAAACCCAGACAGGACAAGAAGTTGATGAAGCACAATTACCTCAAATCAGAGATCAGGTTTGGGATGCACTTATTAGCCAGAAACTTGTTGAAGATGAGATTGAGAAATTTGGTATTACTGTTTCTGATGATGAAATAAGGGATATTATTCTAGGTGATAACCCTCCCGATTTTCTAAAGCAGAGTTTTATTGATTCATTGGGAAATTTCAATCGACAGCTTTATGATCAAGCTCTATATGATCCGCAAAATAAAGATGCATTGCTTAATGCCGAGAAGTATGTAAGACAGAATAGGTTAAACGAGAAGTTGCAGAGTTTATTATATGCTTCTATCATGGTAAGTGAAGATGAGATTAAAAGAAAATATATTGATCAGAATATTAGCATGAATGTAGATTATGCTTTGGTTGATTTAAATCTGTTCCCTGATTCTTTAATCAGCGTAAACGATAATGAACTTAAAGATTACTATAATGAAAATCTTAATAAGCATAAAATACTTGCCCAAAGGAAATTAAAGTATGTTACTTTTCCAGATAAACCTTCAGATGCCGATTCATTAACCGCAGAAAGTACTCTTAATAACGTTGCTAAAAACTTTAAAAATGATACAACAAGCTTTAAATACCTTGTTGAGATTTATTCTTCTCAACCATATTCAATGGATACACTTATAGTATCTGCACTTCCTGAGAAGGCATCAAATGAATTTTTGAATTCGACTCCGGGAAGTTTGATTGGTCCAATTGTCGCACCCGAAGGATATGTTCTTTACAATTTTATTAAATCAGTACCATCAAAAGATGTTTATATCAGGGTAGCACATATTTTAATAAATCAATTTGGAAGTGATAGTGCGAATTATCAGGAAGCTATGAAAACGTATAATGAAATTGTAAATGGAGCTGACTTTGGAAAAGTTGCGAGTGAAAAATCAAAAGATCCGGGTAGTGCTATACAAGGTGGAAACTTAGGGTGGTTTGGAAAAGGGGCTATGGTCCCTGAATTTGAAAAGGCATCTTTTGAAGGAAAAGTTGGTGAAATTCAAAAACCTGTAAAGACAAACTACGGTTATCACATTATTAAGGTGATTGCTAAAACAGATAAAAAATTTGTTGTTGAGAAAATCGTTAATCCAATAACAACTTCTGCTGCAACAAAAGATGCAATCTATAATAAAGCAAATGATTTTTCATTTCTCGCTCAGAAAAATGGTTTTGAGAATGAAGCTAAGTTGGTAAATTATACAATTCTTGAAACTACTCCTTTTGTTGAAACAACCTATTCAGTACCAGGATTAGGTGCAAATAAAAGAATTATTGATTTTGCTTTCAACAATGATCTGAATGCTGTTAGTGAAGCTTTCAAAGCATCTTCGGGTTATGCTGTTGTTATGATTTCTGAAATAATTAAAGAGGGTGTTAAACCTTTTGATGAAGTAAAAGATATTTTAAAACCACAGGTAATCAGGGAAAAGAAGTTTGAGAAAGCAAAAGCGTATGCTGATGAAATAAAGAAGAAAATCAATGGTGATCTAAATAAAATTTCCCAGATAAATGAAAAAATAAAAGTCATTACTACCGGATCTTTTACTGGTCAGACAGGTTCTGTTCCAACAGTTGGAAGAGATTTTGCCTTCGTTGAAAAGGCACAGGAACTTCAGGTAAATAAAATATCTGATCCGGTAAAGGGTTTTAAAGGTTATTACTTAATGAAAATTACTGAAAGAAGTCAATTCGATTCCTCAGGCTTTTCAATTCAAAAAACAACATTAAGAGATCAATTATTAAATGAAAAGAGGAGTGCTTACTTTAATCTTTGGTTATCAAGCGCAAAGAAGAACGCAGATATAGTTGATGATCGTTATCTTTTCTTTGAACAGTAAAATTAACAGGGTTTTATTTAACCCCAAAAATATCTTCGGGTATTTTTTGGGGTTTTCTTTTTTAAAAAGAAATTTCCAAATTGTTATTCAATTTTACTAAAATCAGTAATGAAAATATTCTTAAAATATGGAGAAATATAAATCAAAAAAT
>CAZECH010000219.1:0-5576 GCA_964510675.1 uncultured Ignavibacteriaceae bacterium | reverse complement strand
TTCAAGTCTTCTTGAAAGTGATGAAATTGGATTAGAAGCAGCACTAAAATTGTATGAGGAAGGAATTAATCTCTCACGTGAATGCCTTACTTCATTAAAGAATGCTGAATTGAAAATTACTGAACTTAAAAAGAAAGTTGAAGATATATCAATTAAGGAAGGGGAATTATTTGATGAACAATAACCCGGAGTTATTTAATGATCGATCCTGTTAAATACGAGGTATTGTCGAAAGTAAATTATCCGGCAGACCTGAGAAAATTAGAGTTAGTTGAGTTGAAGAAGTTGTGTTCCGATTTACGAGAATATATGATAGATGTTGTATCTGAGATTGGCGGACATTTTGGTGGCGGACTCGGAACGATTGAACTTACGGTTGCACTTCATAAAGTTTTTAATACACCCGATGATCTTCTTGTTTGGGATACAGGGCACCAGGCATATCCTCATAAAATTCTGACCGGCAGAAAAGAAGAACTAAAAACAATACGGCAGTTAAATGGAATAAGCGGTTTCCTTAAAAGAACTGAAAGTGAATATGATACTTTTGGTGCCGGGCACGCTTCAACTTCATTATCCGCGGCTCTTGGAATGGCTGTAGCAAGAGATATTAATAAGAAGAATCAGAAAGTAGTTGCTGTAATCGGTGATGGTGCAATGACTGGTGGAATGGCTTATGAAGCAATGAATAATTCCGGTTTAATTAAGACTGATCTTATAATTGTTCTGAACGATAACAGGATGTCAATCGCTCCCAATGTTTGGCAGCTGTCAAATTATTTTACGGAAATGATCGCTCATCCTGATTACAATAAATTTAAAGGACAAATCTGGGAGCTCACCGGTAAGCTCGATCAGTTTGGCGACAGGTTGAGAAAAATTGCCGCAAGACTTGAAGGCGGTATCAAAGCGGTTATAACTCCCGGAATGCTTTTCGAAGCTCTGGGATTCCGGTATTTTGGTCCTGTTAATGGTCATAATGTTCATCAGCTTATAAAAATATTTGAGCAGGTTAAAGATTTCAAAGGGCCAATTCTTGTTCATACCATCTCGCAAAAAGGAAAAGGTTACAAACCTGCTGAATCTCATATCCAGAGATTGCATGCCTCTACTCCATTCGATAAACTTACTGGTAAAGCACATAAATCAAAAAGCTCGGCTCCATCTTATACAAGGATTTTTGGTGAAGCCCTTGTTGAAATTGTAAAAGAGAATCCGAATGTAGTTGGAATAACCGGTGCAATGCCCGATGGTACCGGACTTGATATTCTTAAAGAACATTGCCCCAAAAATTATTTTGATGTTGGGATTGCCGAAGAGCATGCTGTTACATTTGCGGCAGGGCTCGCAACGCAAGGAATAACACCTGTTGTAGCAATTTATTCAACATTTTTACAGAGAGCCTTTGACCAGATAATTCATGATGTAAGCCTTCAGCATCTTCACGTTGTATTTGTTCTGGATCGTGCAGGTTTAGTTGGAGCTGATGGACCAACACATCATGGTTCTTTTGATCTTACTTACCTAAGGCTTATTCCGGGTATGGTACTTATGGCTCCTAAAGATGAATCTGAATTAAGAGATATGTTGTATACTGCAATACAGTATAAAAAAGGTCCCATAACATTAAGATACCCGCGTGGCTCTGCACTTGGTGTTCCTTTAAAACATGGATTTGAATCTATTGAAATTGGAAAAAGTGAAAGATTAAAAAAAGGTGATGATGTTGTATTACTTGCAGTTGGGTCGATGGTGGAGTATGCTTTAATTGCTGCTGAAAAACTTGAAACTGAAGGAATACATAGTGAAATAATAAACATGAGATTCATTAAACCTCTTGATTATGAAATGCTTGATGATGTTGCCGGAAGGCACAAAAAAATTATTACTCTTGAAGAAAGCACTTTAGTGGGAGGTTTTGGAAGCGGAGTGCTCGAATATTTCTCCGGGGAAAATTATAAAAATGATATTTTAAGAATTGGTTTACCCGATAATTTTATTGATCACGGAACCCAAAAAGAACTTCATCATCTTCTTGAAATTGATCCTGAAGGTATTGTAAAAAAAATCAAAATATTCAGCGGTAAAAAAATCATTAACCACGAAATAGCAGTTTAGCTCAAGTTAAAATGGAAAAAACAAAAGTTGGTATTATCGGGCTTGGAGGTATTGCCCAGCTTGTGCATTTACCTAATCTTACCAAGATGAATAACGTAATTGTAACTTCCGTTGCCGAAATAAATAAAAATCGGTTAAACACTATTGCAGATAAATTTAGCATAGTGGAGCGCTATACAGACTATGAGGAACTGCTTAAAAAAAGTGATCTTCAGGCAATAGTCATTGCTACACCTACAAGCACCCATAAAGAAGTATCGATCGCATGCCTTAAAGCAAAGAAAGATATTCTTGTTGAAAAACCTCTCGCACGAACTTTTGGGGAAGCAAAACCGATTGTTGATGCAGCTAAAAAAAATAAAAAGAAAATTATGGTAGGCATGAATCTGCGTTTCAGACCTGATGCTATGCTGCTTAGAAGTATCCTGGCCTCCGGAGAAATCGGAGAACCCTTTTATATAAAATGCAGCTGGATAAGGAGACAAAGCAGCACTCAGAAATGGTTTACAAAAAAAGAAGAATCTGGCGGCGGAGTTATTATTGATCTTGGAATTTCTTTGCTCGATCTTTCGCTTTGGATTATGAATTATCCACCTGTTCATTCTGTCACAACACAATGCTTTTATCAGAATACTAAAAACGTGGAAGATACATCTTTAAGCTTTTTAAGATGCAAAAATTCGTCGGTAATTAATATTGAAACAAGCTGGTCTATGCCGGTAGAAAAAGATATTTTCAGCCTTACTGTATTCGGAACAAAAGGCACGGCATCAGTAAATCCTTTCAGTATTTACAAAAAGATTAATGAACAGTTTATTGACCTAACACCTTCACAAACCGAGAATGCTTTAACTGCCTTTAAAAAATCTTACCAGAACGAACTTAAGAGTTTTGTTGGAGCCGTAAGGGGATTAAATCCTGTTTTTGCTTCCGGCGATGAAGCATTGTCAAGAATGAAAGTAGTTGATGCAATGTATCAATCTGCAAAACAAAAATCAGAAATTAAAATTTAATCTTTTATGAAAAGAATATTACTTGTTGATGATGAAAAAGATATTGTTGAATTCCTTCAATATAATCTTAAGCAGGAAGGATTTGATGTTATAACTGCTTATGATGGAATTGAAACTCTGGCCAAGGTAAAAGAAAATCCCGATCTTATAATACTTGATATAATGATGCCGAAGATGGATGGTTTTGAAGTTTGCAGAAGGATTAGAAATATGAACGGCTTTGAAAGGATTCCGATAATTTTTCTTACTGCAAAATCAGGTGAGGTGGATGAAATAAAAGGGCTTGAACTCGGTGCAAGCGATTATATTCAAAAACCCATATCGCCAAGAAAACTTATTGCAAGAGTAAAAGCAAACCTGAGAAGTGCTGAAAAAATTTCAGGGATAAAATCAGTTCCACCAAAAATTAAAATAGGGCCTTTACAGATTGACAAAGATAAATATGAAATTACGGTTGATGGCAAGTTAAAAGTTTTCCCTCGTAAAGAGTTTGAAGTTTTGCATTACCTTGCAAACAACCCGGGCAGAGTTTTCAGCAGGGAAGTTTTGCTGAAAGATGTTTGGGGACCCGATGTTTACGTTGTTGACCGCACCGTTGATGTTCATATCAGGAAGATTAGAGAAAAGCTCGATATATATTCAGATATGATAGAAACAGTTAAAGGGGTTGGTTATCGCTTCAAGAGTATGGAATGAAATAAAAGCAAATCTTTCTTCTGCTAAAGTTTATCTTAAAGAATTTTTATTCTTTAACACAATTCTTATTTTCATTCTTTTCTTTCTGATTGAGACTAAAATAATCCTCTCTACACTTATCTTCCTGATTTTATTTTTTAACCTTGTATTCCTTAATGCAATAGGTTACAAACGCAATAAAGAATTGAATGCAATAAAATCTGTTATTTCAGGAATACGCAGAAATATTTTTAACCTTCCTGAAGACATTAAGCTAAGTTATAATCTTCATTCTTTGCAGGAAGAAATTCAGCAAATGTTTGAAAAGGAAAGAAGTGATATTGAATACCTGAAAAAGCTTGAAAGAATCAGAACAGAATTTCTGGCAAATGTATCTCACGAATTAAGAACACCAATTTTTGCTATTCAGGGTTACATTGAAACGCTTCTCGACGGTGCTATAAATGATGACAGAGTAAATAAAAATTTTCTTGATAAAGCAAACCAGCATACAATTAATCTCAGCAATCTTCTTAATGATCTGATTGATATCTCGATGATCGAATCCGGTGAGATGAGAATGAGCTACAGGTACTTTAATATTAATGATTACATAAACCAGATTATCCAGGAAATGATGCCGTTAGCAAAGGAGAAGAAGATAGAATTAATTTACCATCCTGCAGGAGAAGGGCTGCAATTATTTGGAGATAAAGCAAGACTTAAGCAAGCATTTGTTAATCTGATTACAAATGCTATAAAATATACAGAGCAGGGAAAAGTTGAAGTCCTAATTGAAGAAGAACAGAAGCACGGAAAAATAATTATAAGAGATACCGGGATTGGAATCCCGCCTGAAGATATTAACAGGATCTTTGAGAGATTTTACAGAGTTGATAAGGCTCGCTCACGCGATATTGGCGGCACTGGCTTAGGGCTCGCAATTGTAAAACACATTATAGAAGCTCACAACTCCAAAATAGAAGTTAAAAGCGAATTGGGAGTTGGGAGCGAGTTTTCGTTTAGGTTGAAGAAGTGATTATCTCGGCAACTTTCCAACCAGACCGTTAATCCATCTATGTGCTCTGTGAAAAAATGCTGCCGGTTCTGCAAACATTAAAACACATTCGTTGTGTATAACATCAATGCCGATTTCCTCGCAATAATTAATAGCTTCTTCAGATTCGGATCCTTGCTGCATCCATATCTTTTTAATTCCTGCAGAGTGAGCATCCTTTACAGTTTCTCTTGCAACAAAAGGAGGAATAACCAGAATTGCTGCTTCAACTTTTCCCTGCAAAGCTAAAAGGCTTGGGTAACATTTTTCACCATCAATGTTAGAAGCATTCGGATTAACAGGATAAACATTATAACCTTTTGTTTTCAGTTCTTTAAAAATGGTATAACCAAACTTTTTATCGTTTCTGGAAACACCAACAACAGCAATATTCTTCTCCGACAGGAAATCTTCGATAAGTTTTTTTGAGGTCATTTTCTTTTCTCCCCTGAGATAAATAATAAAAAAATATTCTTTCGACCGTAAATATAAGTATTATTTTTTGATTGCAACGGGAATCTATTTAGGTTAAATTTTTAAAAGATTCCCACTTTCGTGGGAATGACAAGAATGAAAATGCATATTTTTACCAAAATTTTTTACTTCACCTTTAATTGATTTGTATCCTTCATTTTTATAACTTTATAGCCTGATTTTAAAGAAAAGAGGATATAAAAATGGTCGCAGTTGTTGAAATTGCAGGTCAGCAGTTT
>CAZECH010000218.1:2512-5585 GCA_964510675.1 uncultured Ignavibacteriaceae bacterium | reverse complement strand
TCAGGTAAAAGTATTGCGAATTACTTATGGTCCTGGAGAAAAATCAAAAATGCATTCGCACGCTGAAGGGGTTGTAGTTTTTTTAAGCGACGGCAAGGGAAAATTTACTTTGCCCGATGGAAAAACCCAGGAAATGGATTTTGAATCCGGTAAAGTTATATGGACTGATGCAACAACTCATCAACCTGAAAATACCGGCGATAAACCATTTGAGATAATACAGATTGAATTAAAGAAATAAGGATGAATTTGTTCTCATAAATCATTTTTTCACAAAACAAAAGGAGTAGGTTCTATGAAGTTCTCAAAAATCTTTTTAGCAATATTTATTGCTCTCTTTCTCTTCAATGCAAACAGCTTTGCACAGGATTGGTCTAATGAACAAAAAGAAGTATGGGCAGGGGTTGAAAAATACTGGGAAGTTAACCAAAACAACCCGCTGGATTTTCTGCAGTATTTTGATGAATCATATTTAGGATGGAGCTACGAAAATGAACATCCATCAACTAAAAACGATGCAGCGAAATCTTTCGGTTACTGGTCAAAAAAAGGAAACGAACAATTTCATTCTATAACACCTTCAAAAATCTGGGTGAATGGAGACTTCGCTTTTGTGCATTATTACTTCACTCAGGTTATGGAAAACTCAGCTGGGGTACCACGCACCGAAAGAGGACGATGGACTGATATTCTTATGAAAAAGAATGGGAAGTGGATGTTAGTTGGTGATCATGGCGGCGAAAGGAAAAATAATTAAAGATCTTTTTGAAATATTAATGATTTCATTAAAACAAATGACTTTTCTCTAAATAATATATTTAACAAACAAAAAGGAGCTCGTGTTATGAAAATGTTCTCTCAATTCTTCGCAATAATTCTTATTACTTTTCTTTTTCTTGGTGGAAAAAGTTTTGCTCAGGATAATGAGCAGCCATTACTTATCGTAAGCTTTAATATGGTCTCAATGAGTAATATGGGAACAGTCAGCAGGATTGCTGATTCATTATTTGTACCCATACTTAAAGAACTGGTTGACGAAGGAATGATCTATAGTTTTGGACAGTTCAACCATGCATGGGGAGATGAATGGAACTATAATATGTGGTATACTGCAAAAGATATGGCTTCATTCGAAAAATTCTGGGATGAATATGTTAAGCGTGGCAGCGAAAGACATCCGGGTTCTTTTGCGGCTATCACTAAATACTTTAATGCTCATAAGGATAATATTTATACAATCAGAAATCAGTATTCTCTTCCACCACAATAAAAAGGTTCAATAAAGATGTCATCCTTTGAGAAAGGATGACATCTTTGATAAAGGGAAAAGTTTTTCCAGAATCAAATCGTAAAACCTTTTGGATAAGTTTTAACATTCATTCCATATTTTAATTGTTCTTCCATCCTGCAAGACCATACAAGCTTCCCATTCCAAACTGTAATATCAGGGCAGCCATCACACATATTCTGTCTTCCATCTTCCAGAAAATCAACGGGCTGGATAATCATTACAGATTGATAATATAATTTTCTGAAAATATTAAATGGGTTCTTTAAATAATTTTTAAGTGTTGCTTTAATCTTCTTATCAAATGGACTTAAAAGCAGCATTGATCTTCCTTTATGTGCATCTTTAGGTTTTGCATAAGCAAGATATCTATTATTGAAGAGATGATAGAAGGTCTGCAAAATTTCCATTCCCTTGCTTCCAACATATCCATAAATTTTATTTTTTCTGCCAAGTCTACCCGTTAATAACCACTTAAAAGAATCGGGCTTCTCAGATCCGTTCAGGTATGCACAAGGATCGAAATCCAGATAATCCTGCCTGAGTAATTCAACTATTTCCTGTGCTTTAATGTCAGTCCTTTCAGTAACTTCTTCATTGTAAACAAGTTCTCCCATATCAATCTTTTTAGGACCAAGATAGAAATCTACCTGACTATTATTTACCGCACGGTAAAGAATAAAAACCATAACGTGCACAATATCTATATGTTCCTGCGCCCATTTTACCATACCCGGAACATACTGCATCGTATCTTCATACACGGTTGAATTGAAAGAGCATGAAATACCACCTTCGTCGGCAAGCATTTTCGCATAATGAAGCCTGAGGTCATTCATCTCAAGTTCATTTTTATATCTCCAGCCGGGTCGCCCTTGTTTGCTATCAATATGAAAAGTAAAACCAAATACTCCGGCTTTTTTCAGTTCGTGAAGAAGTTCTTTATTGAGAGCAAGGCCATTTGTATTAATAATCGGCTTAATATTTCTCTTCTTTACAGATTTTACAATTTCAACTATATCAGGATGAGTTAAAGGATCACCTCCAGCAATAGATACTCCATCACAAGTTCTTAAGCGTGTAAAAATATCAAGCTCTTCATTAATCACTTCTAACGATTTATGACTGTTTTTTTCATTTTTACGGTAACAGCCATCACAGGAAAGATTGCAAGCAGCTGTCGGTTCAAGCCAGGAAATAGAGTTATCAGTTAAATTCCATGGAAGACGATAATAATCGAGATGATTGAGATGTAGCATACTCGCCTCTAATTTAGATTAATAAATATGGGGAATTTCTCCCCTGTGAAAAATTTGTGAGTAAAAATAAGTCATTCACTATTCTATAACAATTTTAATTGACAGTTGGAAATAATTAGTATCATTTAGTATTAAATCATAGTAATAGAATAAATCTGATGAAGATAACCAATAGATTATTCTGTTTTGCATCACAATGTCATTCAACTTTGATAACAATCAAATACAACTATAGACAACATCCATATATTGTTATCCCTTGTTAAACCAAAAAAAATAGTTAATTAGGAATGAGGTCTGACATATTTTGATTACTAATTAAGGAGAACTGAAGTGAGCTTAATAAATATTATAATTTTAACTTTCATTATAATTAGTGGTTTTTCCTTGTTAGCTGCCTACTTAGCTAAGAAGAAAAAAGTACAGAATCATGACTCATACACTTATTGGTTCTCTAATGTAGATGAATTATTATAAAGTTAATGATTAAACAAGGTTTAAGAGAATCTAAAAAATATTTTTAAGA
>CAZECH010000218.1:0-2412 GCA_964510675.1 uncultured Ignavibacteriaceae bacterium | reverse complement strand
TTTTTTGTTCTTCAAATAAAATCCTACCAGAATATTTAATGCTTGAGTTATCACTTAGTTTATAATTTACTTTTGGATTAATCGTATATGAAGAAAATTCTGGTGCTGTTTGAGATACGCTGTTCGGGAAAAGATCATAACCGTCGGAACTTAATCGGTCAACAAAGATCGAGGCAGTTAAATCATTTTGATTAATTAAAGCATTGTCGATAAAATCAATCGTGTTATTAGTTTTATAGTAAGACTGAAATTGTAAATTGTAAGGATCATCCGGAACTTCAGTGATCAAATTTATTACTCCCGCTAAAGCCCCACTTCCATAAAGTGAAGAGGAAGCCCCTTTAACAATTTCAACTGTTTAAGATTAGAAACTGAAAACCTTGTAAGCTCAAGAGTTCCTTCCGGTCTGCCGATTAGAGGGTAAAAAGTTATAAATTACCTATAATATATTTATAGCCTCTGCCAATGGGAATAGATATACCATTAACCTCAACTGTTTCGGCTGTGTATGATTCAATCTTGTTTATTGAAACTATAAAAGACCGGTGAATCCTCTTGAAGAGATTTGAGGGTAAAAGTGCCTCAATTTCATGAGTACTCATTTTTGAAAGATATATTTTTTTTGTTGTCACTATTTTGACGTATTCCCTTTGACTTTCAATATATAGAATCTCTGAGAATAAAATTTTTACCTTCTTTTTCTGTACGTTCAGAAATATAAAATCTTTTGTCTCCACACTATCACTAGATGCCTGTATCTCTCTTTGAGTTGTTTTAACTTTATTTACTGCCACTAAAAAACGCTCAAACTCAAAAGGCTTTAGCAAATAATCCGTAACATTAAGATTAAACCCCTCCACTGCGTATTGGTGATAAGCAGTTGTAATAATAACTGCAGGGGGAATTGGAAGCGTTTTTAAGAAAGCCATGCCTTTTAATTTTGGCAGGTGAATATCTAAAAAAATAAGATCAGTATGATTGTCCCGCAGATAGTCGGTTGCAAGAATAGCATCTTTAAAAGCTGCTTGTAATTCCAGGAATGGGACCTGCGAAATATAATCCGATAA
Organism: uncultured Ignavibacteriaceae bacterium; assembly: GCA_964510675.1. GTDB lineage: Bacteria > Bacteroidota > Ignavibacteria > Ignavibacteriales > Ignavibacteriaceae > RBG-16-34-14. The sequence continues at coordinate 1,345 of CAZECH010000218.1, read as the reverse complement.
AACTTTTACTGCCAACGGTTCATCTTCTATTATAATACATTTTATTTTAGACATGGCTTGCAAGATTGATTTTTAAAGTAGCAGTAAATATAGATTCGCCTTGCTGAACAGACAAATTGAAATCAGTAAAGAGCAATTCCAGTTGTCGTCTGAGGTTAGAAAGACCGATGTTTTCTTTTACTTTCTCTTCCCCGGGAAATCCGTCAGTAGAATTTACTACAAACAATGATAACTGCCTCTGTTTAATGGAAAGATGAATATCTACAAATGGTTGAGCCCTTGTTTCAGAGGCACCATGTTTGAATGCATTTTCTACTAATGGTATCAGAAGCAGGGGCGGTATTGATTGTTTCATATCTTCGATGTCATAATTAAAATTTATATTTAAAGATTCATCATAACGTAATTTTTCAAGGGCAATATAATCACTAATAATTTTCAGTTCCTTTTCAATAGATATATACTCTCCACCGGTTTCATATAGCATAAAACGTAATATTTTAGACAGCCGTAAAATTGATTCCGGAGCCAGATCGGACTTATCTCTTGCCAATGAATAGATATTATTTAATGTGTTGAATAAAAAATGCGGGTTGGTTTGTGACTTAAGATAGTTAAGTTCTGCTTCCTGTTTTTCAATTCGCAGCTGTTGAGCATCTAATCTTAATTTCCTATAATCATAAAAATGTCTAATAATTCCAAAAAAGAAAACTGACATTACACCATATGCAGCTTGAGCAGAAATTGTGTGTGACGGTGTGGGGAATGTTAGCAGGGCAGTATAAATATGCAACTGGATCCCAATATATCTCCAGGCATATAAGCCAAAAGAAAATAACATTAATTGAAACCATAAAGCTAAAAGGAAGAGAAGAATATTGTAAAAGAAATATTTCCTTTTCCGCTTTATAAAAGGCAGAGTGAACTCGAAAAAAATAAAATTGACAACAACAACGTAAACAAATCGCCAAATATTATTGAAAACCTCTGCATGCAATGGACCGGTATAATTTACTAAATCTATGAACAGCCATAGCAATAGATAAGCAAACCCAACCCATAAATAAAATTTAAAACGCTCTCTATCGATTGGTATCTTCATCCTGCTATTTCTAAGCTTCGGCAAATTCTTACCTTTTTCATTTTGCAGTTTCCGTATTTTAATTTCTGATGCACAAATATAAAGAGATCAGCCAAATAAATTGAGGTGCCTTTCCCTTCAATATAACTACTCCATACTCTTTACATCTTTTTCTGTTGATATAATTACCCCGTTGGTTTACCATAACCTGCTGTATGTTGACCCTCTATTTCAGTTATTTGTTAGATTACATATTCTTGCACC
>CAZECH010000217.1:0-5596 GCA_964510675.1 uncultured Ignavibacteriaceae bacterium | reverse complement strand
CAATTATAAGCGAGATATTTGGTCCTAAAGTTTTTTCAACCCCTGCCATAAGATTAATAAAATTATCTCCATCATCGCTTTCAAGAGAATAATTAGCTGAGCCATGAATACTCATGAAACCAAGGAATTCAAAATTTTTGCTTACTGCTGTGAAAAAACCGGGAGACTTAAATGCATAACGGTTTTTATCATCAAAGTATTCGCCTTTTCCTTGTGAATCAAAACCAAAAGTTATTGATGGGAGTGCAACAGACTCATTAACAATCCTAAACCTAATATTAATTCCCGGAAGTTTGTACCAATCAGGATCACCTGCACCAATTACATTACTACCCCCGTAAGAAATTCCAAAAGAAATATTATCGAAAACTCCAACTTCAATCCTGGAAATCAAAACTCCGGCAGGAAGAATATCTGCAACTACACCAACAAAACCTTTATCAAGAATTCCGGCAGTTGGCATATCTATAAGATAACGGTATTCATATTTAGCTTTATCCCCGGCGGACCCTTGCGGGAAAATAGTCAGGTAAGGTAATAATAAAAGCAGAGTAAGAAATTTTTTCATTCTGTATAGAAAATTAATAATTATAAATGAAACTTAATAGTTTCAAGTGTAATTTGGATAAATCGGAATTTCAACTATCATAGGGAATAAAGAATACTCTGATTTTATCTTTATTATAATCTTGCCTGTTTCCGATTTAGCTTTTAAAATTAATTTACCATTAATCGAATCTGTAAATTGTATCTCAGCTAAAGATTCTCCTTCAATTATTTCAAACTCAGCGGGAGAATTTCTGAATAAAGCTTTCCATCCCAAAGCATTTAAAGAAATTACGGAAACGATTACAGACGACTGGTTATCTGCAAAAAGTTTTTCCGGTTCAACTTCAACAGTTGTTTCATAAATGTTGATGAAATATTTATAGAAGAGGAAACTGACAAATAAGAGAAATACGATAGAAAGAAAAATTATTGTACTCCTTTTCATCTTTTCAGAAAATTAATTCCTGCCTTTTAATCCTTAAGATATAATTTTTCATATTATTGACTATCTGGTTAACAACATTATCAGGTACACCATCAAAGTGCTTTGATTTCAAGCGCATATCACATTGATCATTAACATAATCAATAACCATAAATGCATCTTTATTGGTTAGTACAATTTCAGTTGAGAAAAAATCGAGCTCAGTAAGTTTTGCAATACTCCTGATTTTGTAAAATAATTTTTTCAAATCGAAATAAAAAATATCTTCTTCATTAAGCTCTTCATAAATATGAGTTTGATCATCCCACCAAACCGCGATTGGTTTTCCAAAAGCCCAGAAGCATCTGAACCATGCTCTCTTTCCATCGAGGATAGTTGGATAGACTTTTTCCTGAATAAGATATTTGTCATTCGAGTAATTAAGCCTTTCTTCAAGAACTTCTCTTAAAGATTCAGCTCCGGTAACAACTCCGATTCCGCCGCCTGTTGTATTACATGGCTTTATTATAAAAGGCCTTCCGAGAATTGAAAGATCTTCAACTGTTAATTTAACATCTTCAAATTCACTGTGAGGCGGAATTATTATTGAATACGGGACATTTAAACCTATCCGGAGAAACTCAAGATGCATGCTTGCTTTATCAATTGCGTGATGTACTTTTTTATATGGATTAATAATTACGCTTTTTCTTCTTGTAAGAATCCTGGCTAATTCTTCAAAAGAAGGTTCAGCATCGGAGGCTCTGTCAAGATAAAATCTGAAGAATAATTTTCTATCGTGCACTTTTGAAGTTGTTTCAGCAATATTATGTCCCCGGATGATATAAGTTGTTAACCCGGAATCCTGTAATTTTTCTTCAATAAGATTAACAAAATCTGTATCGTACTCCCAGACAAAAGCAATCCCAAGGTCAAATATTTCCATGATTTTATCAGTTTATACAAAGATATACTTTACTATATTTGCAATCAACTTTAGCATAGATGTTGTTATTTGTTTTTATAAAAGTTCTTTATTAATAAATTTTAAATGATTTTATATTATTGGTGTACACAGTGAGTAATATTTTTCTATATAATATGATTAGAGTTTTTAGTCCTGTAATCTTTTCTTTGATTATAGTCAGCTGTTCTTCTCAACAGAATGTAATTGATGATCAAACTGAGATTCAGGAAATATACGATGATTCTGGAGGCAACCATAAAAAAGCTATGGAACACTTTATTAATGGTTCTATACTGGAAACAAAGGGAAATTATGCTGCAGCCATTCTGGAATTCCAGGATGCACTAAGGCTTGATCCGGATGCAGGCGTACATTATGCTCTTGCAAAAAATTACAGAATAATTGATAAGATACCTCTTGCACTTCAGCATTCAAGGAAGGCAATTGAACTCTCGCCTGATAAAATAGAATATTATGATCTTCTTTCCGATATTTTTTTCTCAGCTAAACAATATGATTCTTCAGCAGCAGTTTTGGAGAAAATAATTAAAATAGATCCAACTAATATTAATGCTTATTACAAGCTTGCAAGAATTTATGAAAGTTCCCGCCCACTTAAAGCGATTGAAATTTATGATAAACTGACTTTTATAATTGGACCCGAATGGAGTGTGCTTATCAGGGTTGCAGAGCTTCATGAAAATCTTGGTAATTTTAATAAAGCTGCCGAAGCATTGGAAGAACTGATAACTATTGATCCTTCAAATACAGCAATTCAAAAATTGCTTTCAGAGATTTATACAAGGAATGAAAAGTATGATGATGCTTTAAGGATTTTAACCGACATAATTGAAATAATTCCTGATGATCTTGATGCACGTGAACGAAAAGCTCAGATTCTTATTCAACAAAATAATTGGGAATCTGCTGCTGAAGAATATAACCATATTCTTGAAGAACCGGGCATTTCGCTTGAAACTAAAATAAGAGTCGGAGCTTCTTACTTTGCAAACGCTTTAAAGGATTCTTCTTTATTAATCTACTCCAAGCAGCTTTTTGAAACGATTGATAAAGACACAACTGACTGGCAGGTTAAAATGTACCTTGGTGCTATTGCATTAAATGAAGGTAAGGATTTGTTGGCAGAAGAAAATTTTGTACTTGCAGCTCAACTCGCACCATTTAATTCCCAGGCTTGGGTAAGATTGGGAGGATTGTATTTCGATAACCGTTATTACAATGAATCTTCTAAAGTAATGAAAAAAGCTCACGAACTTTATCCTGAAGATTTTGTTGTAAATTTAATTCTTGGACTTTCATATTCACAGCTTAACAATCATGAAGAAGCAAGAGAGTATCTTAAAAAAGCTTCTGAAATTAATCCGAACGACCTTACAGCATTATCTGCTTACGGTTACACCTTAAGTCAGCTTAAGGAAACTGACGAAGCAATCAGTTATTTGAAAAAAGCTTTACGTATAAATCCTAATGATGTAAATATTCTTGGTACGCTTGGTTTGATTTACGACTCAGTTGAAATGTGGATTGAATGTGACAGCACTTACACTGCTGCAATTAAAATTGATTCAATGAACGCGACTGTTAATAACAACTTTGCGTATTCATTATCTGAAAGAGGGATAAGACTTGAAGAGGCTCTTGAGATGGCAAAGATTGCAATTGAGGAAGAACCATTAAATTCCTCTTTTCTTGATACGATTGGATGGGTTTATTTTAAATTGGGAGATTATGAAAAAGCAAAAGAGTATCTTGAAAAAGCTATTGAAGTTGCCGGTGAACGTCCTGTAATGCTTGATCATCTTGGTGATGTTTTATTTAAAATGGGGAACAAAAATCTTGCAATGGAGCTATGGCAGAAAGCTTATGATCTTGATACTTCAAATAATCAAATAAAAAATAAAATTGAAAAAGGTGAAATTTGAAAAACAGTATTCTTAATTTATTGTTGGCTGTAACTTTTATTTTTTTAGTACCGGGATGCGTACCTTCAAAACCTACCGATGATGTAGAACTGCTACCTTCTGAGAGATTAATAAATAAACTTGAGGTGAACCGCAGGAAAATAAAAACTTTTGAAGGCAATGGAACAATTTCAGTAAGATCCGGCACAATTAATCAGAATGCATCTTTCAGGGTTATTCTGCAAAAACCTGATTCGATTTATTTAAGTATTCTTGGACCATTTAATATTGAACTTGCTCAAGCTGTTGTTACAAATAATAATTTTCTTTTTTATGATGCTTTAAACAATACCGCCTACCAGGGAGAAGTTGATAGTAATATTTTGCAGGAAATATTTAAGATTGATCTTTCTTTCAGTGAACTAACCGATGCATTCATAGGTTCAGTTAATCTTACAGATAATCTTTACAAACCGCCCACGAGTTACAATATTGATTATGATAAATATGTTCTTACTTACATAGAAGATGAAACTAAGCATAAAACAATTTACAGAGTGGATGTCCGTGAGCTTGGATTAACAGACTATTATGTTTTTAATGAAAATGGTGATGAACTTTTAGAAGGGAAGTATTCAAAATTTGAATTATTTGAATCCGTAGCTGTTCCATATAAAATAGAATTGCAAAACAAAAAAGATAACCAGCGTATTGCCATTGATTATAGAAATATTGCTGTTAATAAAAGTAATATTGTGATTGATTTCAGGGTTCCTAAAGATGCTACAATCATAAAATGGTAAGGAGGTTTCTTTATATAGCATTCTTTTTTTCCTTTACCTCTTTATTATATCAGCAGGATGATATAAGTAAGAAAAAAAACGAGCTTCAGGATATCCGTGATGAAATCACCAAACTTGAAAATCAAATAAAGCAGCAAACCAAAAAAGAAAAAGAATCCTTTTCAGCAGTTGAGAATTACAATAAACAAAGCTTTTTGCTGAATAAGATAGTATCTCAACTAAGGAATGAAGAAAAGAAAAAACAGGAAGAAATAACCACAAGCCTTAAAAGCATTAGCATAATTGAAAAACAGATTAAATTGCTGCAAAAAAATTATGAAAAGTATGTTGTAGCAATTTATAAATATGGAGAAAAGGATGAGCTTGCCGGAATCTTTGATTCGGAATCTTTTGAACAGGCTGCAATAAGGGTAAAATATCTTCAACGGTTTTCAGAGAAAAGAGAGAATGATCTGAAGAAATTTGAAGAAGCAAAGGAAGAATTTTTATTACTCAAAGTGAAACTTGAGAAAGAGAAAAAAGAAAAAGCAGTTTTAGTTTCAGAGAAGGAAAAAGAACAATCTGGTTTAAAAACCAAATTAACTGAAAAACAAAAAATTCTTAAAGCCATCAGGAATAATAAATCTGAATTGAAGAAGGAACTGCAAGCCAAAAAAAATGCTGAAGGCCAGATTAGAAATCTGATTACAAAACTTATTGAAGAAGCCGAAAGAAAAAAAGAAGAAGAGAGGCTCGCAAGCCTTAATAAAAATGAAACAGGATTAAAGAATGAAAATCCTGTTTCAACAAGTTATGATATTGATTTATCAACTTCAGGTTTCGAAACATTTTCAAGCCTGAAAGGAAAACTTGGCTGGCCTGTTGCAAACGGAAAAGTTATAAGAAAATTTGGCGAGAACAAAAACAAAAGCCTTAACACAGTAACGATGAA
>CAZECH010000216.1:0-5619 GCA_964510675.1 uncultured Ignavibacteriaceae bacterium | reverse complement strand
TTTAATCCATCAACACTAATTAAGTATTCGATTCCGCAAAACAGTTTTATATCACTTAAAGTGTTTAATCTTCTTGGACAGGAAGTGGCGGTATTATCTGAAGGTTATCAGCAGGTGGGAAATTATTCAGTCTCATTTGATGGGACTGAATTGTCAACCGGTGTTTATCTATACCAGCTTGAAGCAAATGATTTTTTGGAAACGAAGAAACTCTTGTTACTTAAATAAAAATGAAATAATAAAACCATAACAATATTTGAAGGGGAAATAAAATGAAAATGAATATGGAAAATAATAAGTACACATTCATAAATATTTTCGTAGTTATTTTATTGATTTTCTCAATAAAAGTAACTGCTCAAATGGATACGGTATATGTTCCAGGTGATGTAACAGGTGAGGGAAATCTTAACTCTGCTGTCACAGCGCATATTGGAAATTTATCAAACACCGTTTTTTCTTTAGAACTCAATGGATACTATATACTGTCTGAACAAATAACAATTCCAGATGGAGAACATCTTACGATTATTGCTCCTGAGCCAGGTACAACCCAGGAAACCGCACCCCCGCAAATAGTATGGTCAAGCAATACAGAAAACATCCAAAGTAATTTTGAATGCCGGGGAAATATTACTTTAAAAAATATCTGGCTTTTATATGCCAATACTAATGGAATTCAGACACAAACAAGCCTGGAAATAGTGGATAATTTTGATCCTGATGGACAGGTGGCCGAATTTGAAAATGTTATTTTTGAGTATTCGCGCATTTCTTCAAATTTCAGTGGTGCTGTAAGTGTTTCAGCTAGAAATTTTAAAGGATATTTTAAAAATTGTTATTTCAGAAATTGTACTGATGAACATTTCCGATATTACGGAAGAGCAGTTTCTTTTCCCTTCCAATCAGCCCACTGGAATATTGACAGTCTTTTTTTTGAAAACTGCACGTTTGCAAACATAGGTTTTGTTTTTTCTCAAGAATATGATAATTATTCAGATAATGTTTGGTTTAATCATTGTACATTTCTTAATACTGCAATGTTTACTCTGGAATCTGGTTGGTGGTATAAGCTTGCAGTTACTAATAGTATTTTTATAAATGCGTTTATGTACGGACATATTCCTGTATGGAATGTGATGCCTTATGGTGCTACTATTGATATAGATAGCCTGGAAAATCTTTCATTTTTTCTCCCATTTGAAGAAGGTGACAGACATATTTTATTTGCAAATAGTAGTTACTTTTTAGAGGAGTGGCTTACAGACTGGATGCAGAATAATCCTTATAGTCAATGGCTTATATCTCAAAATCGTTTAGATGAAGTGCCTGTTCCTCAACCTATGATGAATTCAAGGACAATTGCCTTCTTTAATTCTCCCGATTTTCCTTATATGAATTCAGCTAATTTATTTGATGGTATCAATCCAGATCTCATTTCTCCTCTAACCAATGTAGATTCTTTAAAGTCATGGCTTTTATGTAAATGGGATACTAATTGCGATGTTAATTGGGCATATGATCCTCAATCAGCTATTAATAGAGAATGGCCGATGAATGAAGATTTATCTTATACAAATGAGGTTTTAAAGACAGCAGGAATTGGAAGTTTTCCTCTTGGAGATTTATATCATTGGTGGCCTGCAGAATATGCTCAATGGGAAGCTCAGAAAGAAAGTGAATATGAATATATCAATACCTGGCTTGAAACCGGTCAGCAGATTCCCGTAGAACTCGTATCATTTAATGCGGATGCTTCTGCAGATAAAATTTTATTATCTTGGCAGACAGCAACTGAACTGAACAATTATGGATTTGAAATACAGAGAAGTATTAATAAAAATAATTTTGTAAAAGTAGGCTTTGTTAAAGGTTTTGGAACGAAATCAGAAACACAAGTTTATTCGTTTGTGGATAAGAATGTTAGTGGAAAAATTTATTATCGTTTAAAACAGGTTGATCTTAACGGAACATTTGAATATTCAGATGTTATTGAAGCTACAACTTTCCCGGATAAATTCAGTCTGTCTCAGAATTTTCCTAATCCATTTAATCCAACAACACTAATTAAGTATTCAATTCCGCAAAACAGTTTTATATCACTTAAAGTGTTTAATCTTCTTGGACAAGAAGTTGTCACATTGTATGAGGGTTTAAGGCAGGCTGGAAATTATGTTGCTTCGTTTGATGGTTCTGCTCTTGCATCCGGTGTTTATGTATATCAATTAAAAGTTAATGATTTTTTAGAAACTAAAAAACTAATCTTACTAAAATAATTGGAGTGAAATCAGTTATGACATTTATCAATCTTTTACAACTGATGAAAAAAAATTTTCATTTGTATGGCATCTGTTTATTATTTACAATCAGTGTTGCATTAACATCATTAACAGCGCAGCCTTCTGGCGGACCGTACGGACCAGTCCACCAAAAATATGATTTGCCAAAAGTTAGCGGTAAGATTTATTACGTATCTGTAGATGGAAAAGCAAATCAAACAGGAGAAACTTTAAATTCTCCAACAACAATAGAAGAAGCAATTGAAAGAGCTAACTCAGGTGATGCAATAATATTGCGGGGAGGGACATACAGAACCGGCAATTTAATCTTCAACCAGGGAATAACAATTCAACCTTACCTCGATGAAAAGCCTGTTGTCAAAGGAACTTTTATTGCTGATAAATGGGAAGACTTAGGCAACGGATTATGGACTATCAAATGGACTCACCTGTTCCCGACAAAACCGCAGGATTGGTGGCGCAGAAACCGTGAAGGAAATAAAACTCCTTTGCATCGTTTTAATAATGATATGGTCTTTGTTGATGGAAAATTTCTTCAATCCGCAGGATGGGAAGGTGAAGTTGATGAAAATTCATTTTATATAGATTATGAAACAGGGACAGTATATATCGGCACAAATCCTTCAAACCATTTGGTTGAAATAACTGCTTTTGATGTGGCACTATTAAGAACGACTAAAGAAATCAATGGAAAAAAATCTGATAAAAAAGGACCTGTTATTAAGGGGATAACCTTCACACAATATGCATACAGGGCTTTTGAAATCGAAGGAACTGACCCAGAAGGTTTATCCGATGAAGCAAACCATGGAAAGGAAGTTATTGGTACAACTTTGGAAAATTGTTCAATAACTTTTTGCTCTCGTGTAGCAGGCTATTTTAGAGGGGACTCACTTACTATACGACATTGCCGAGTAAGCGATACAAGCACAGAAGGAATTTATGTAATTGCTTCTAATGATGTACTTCTTGAGAAAAATATTTTTACTCGTAACAACATTGAAAACATTACAGGATATTATCCGGCGGCTGTAAAAATATTCAACCAATCTTACAGAGTAACATGCAGTGATAATCTTGTAATTGATCTTCCTAATTCAAACGGAATCTGGTATGATGTAGGAAATGTTGATGGAGTATTTATCAATAACTGGATTGAAGGTGTTGGCAGAACTGATTTCGAAATTCGCACCGATCAGGTCTGGCCTAGTGATAATGGATTCTTTTTTGAGATCTCAAAAGGGGCAATATGTGCCGGAAATGTTTTTGTTAATTGCGATCATGGAATAATGGTGCTTAATGCTTCTGATGTTCAAATTTACCAAAACACATTTATTAATAGTATAGTGTGCATTGGTCGTAATGAACGCAGTGCACAAGGTGATCATTTTGGCTGGCATCCAAGTACGGGACCGGATGTTGATGAAAGAGATGGACACGTCTTTGTTAATAATTTAATGTTTGGTGATGAAAATTTTAATCGGCCTTTTTTATTTGTCTGGCAGAGGGCTTTATTATGTAATAAATTAATTGATCCGCAGCTAAAACAAATTGATTATAATGCATATATAAGTAAAAGTGATTACTCATCTTTCCCGATGATTTTATGGAGCCCGGCATTGAATGATAGCTGCCAGCTTGCCTTTAATTCATTAGATGACTTACGAAAGATTTACCCGGATTTTTCAGTTCACAGCAGCCAATATAGTAATTATAATGGTCCCTTATTCAAAGGAAAAGAACTTAATAACTTTCAATTGTTATCTGCGTTCCCGGGTTCAAAAATGGGATTAAAACCGCCGGCGGATATCAGGAAGTTATTAGATCAATCCTTGGATGTTAATCAATATATAGGAGCTTATCCCCCGGTGCAATGATGAATATATTAAAGTAAATATTTAAGGACCTTCTTATGAGAATATATAATAAGAATTGTAAATGTATTTTCCAATCCACGAAATGTAAAATAAAGTCTGGATAACTATTGGACTTAAGACGCTTGAGACCGTAAGTATCATTATTTTGAATTTTATCCATAGGAGACCTCTGAATTTGTTAAATAAATTTAGTCTCCTGTGGTCATATGACCTAAACTTTAAATAAGAATAAAAACTAAATTAGAAAACCTTACTTTTGCATTTACTTTATTGCTATAGGGCTATTCAAGGGAAGAATGTATCAATAAACCTAACAAAATGGTGTGTTAATACTTTTGTTTATCATCAGAAGCTTATCACCAACCTTTTAGCCTTTTTTACAGTATAGGAATATGTTTAGCTTGATGTTCTGAATTGATTTTAGTATTATTGAAACGGTTCAAAACATATGACTAAAATATCTTTCGGTTTACTATAAAGTAGTTATCAGCAGCAAATTATGAGGTAACTATTCACCATATGAAGCTGGATGTATCATCAGTGCGGGCAGATTAAAAACGTGAATTTTGTTTCAATAGAATTGAAGCAGGTAATTCTATTATTTATAAAAAATCAATATTTATGAAAGAAAAAAAAGTAGAGAGGTAACAATGATTAATTTATTCAAAAATTTGACAATTGAATTTACTGGTTATATAGTGATCGTATTGACATTAATGACATTCAATACCAATGCTCAACTTGTAACAAATGGGAGTTTCGAAAATACACCAGTCGGACCAGTTTCCGGTACGGATGTAGACGGTTGGGTTATAGAAGTTAACGGGGCAATTTCACCCGCACCTGAATTATCCATAGTTGACGATACTGTTCAACAGGGTTCTCATGCATTAAGAGTAATAGTTAACGCTATAGGAACTAATCCATGGGAAATACAGGTTGTTGCAGACAGCATTCCTGTGCAGCAGGGTGAAACATACCAGTATTCTGTCTGGGCAAAATCAAGCTCGAGTTCTCAGGTTACTTTTTCAATGGGAAATTATGCTTTTTCAGAATACGGAGCTATCCGCCCTTCTTCTCCTAATGTAACTACCGAATGGCAGGAGTATAGTATGCAATTTTCCGTGAATGATAATCAAACATTCATTAGAGGACCTATTCATTTCGCAATTGCTGCAAACATAGGAGATACAATCTATATTGATAATATGAAAATAGTTAATGTGGAGGATGTACTAAAGCCTGTTATAGTAGAAGCCGAATCCGGAGAAACCGGAGCTGATTTTGCTGTTCTGCAGGATGGGGATATTAGTTATGTTTCTATTCAAACAAACTTAGCAGGTGGTAACCCCGGTAGTCAAGGACGTATTAATACCTATGCAGTTACTTTCCCGGATTCCGGAATTTACCGTTGGGTTTACGGGGAAAGCGATGGCTTGCCC
>CAZECH010000215.1:0-5620 GCA_964510675.1 uncultured Ignavibacteriaceae bacterium | reverse complement strand
CAAATCTGAGTTTAACATTTTTTACTCCAAAAGAGTTTGGACCGGAATTTCTCGGAACTCAACCTTTGGGCGATTGGTCACTTAATGTTATAGGAGCATGGGAAGCAGGTGAATGGATAAATTATAACCCGAACTTAGTACAGGAAATAGGAACAATTATTCAAAATGTTCAGGTAGTTGATTATTACAATATTGACCTGCGATTACTTAAAACTTTCGACTTCGAACAATTTTCAGTTTCATTCTTTATGGAAGTGAGAAACCTATTGAACTCGAAGTTTTTATCAGGAGCCAGTTTTTATTCAGGACTTAATGGCGGTGATGAAGGCCTATATCTTGAATCTCTCCATTTACCTAAAAGCCAGGCTTATTCCAATATTCCGGGCGATGATAGAGTTGGAGATTATCGTGAAGCAGATGTACCATATCAACCAATAGAACAAAGCGGTAATGTATTTAATATATCGGTAAATAATATAAATCCTTCAGTTATTTATTATGACACGCCGACCGGTAGATACATGAATTTCGTTAATGGCAGTTGGTCTGAAGTTGATAGTAATAAAATGCAAAAAATTCTTGATGATAAAGCTTACATAGATATGCCAAACAACAGCTCATTTGACTTTTTAAATCCAAGACAAATTTTCTTTGGACTTAATTTATCATTTAACTTTTAAGTAAGAATTCTGATAATGAAAGGCAGTATTAATATGATCAAAAAATATCTGGTAAAAGTAAGTATTCTTGCTTCACTCTTTTGCTTATTCGGAATAACTGGCATCCAGCAATTATATGCTCAGGTTACGGGACCACAGGAAATTAAGTGGATGAGAGTAAATGCTTTGCATCATTGGTTTTCAAGTGGTGGAGCGGAGATTGAGTATGGGAGACGCAGCCGTACATTTTTAGCAACTGATCAACTGGATGGTTTGCGCTGGCCCGGGGAATATGTCAACAACAAAGGAGTTAATGCTGGAAAATCTTTATGGATTGGGACAACAAACTTTGAAGATCCGGTTAATGGTATTACATATCCTTATAAGGTTATATGTGCCGGCAGAGCTAATATGAATCTCAATTCGGAAATATATCCTGAAGATATAAGTTTGTTAGCTAAATTTGAACGCCCTAATATATTAGTAAATGATCTGCCTGCATCTGATATTGAATTTGATGATGAAGTAGATGATATCGATAATACAATCCCATCAGACCGAATGGTTGTCAATACATTTCATACTCCTGTCGGAATATCGGTAACAAGGAAAATACTTGCTTTCACCCAGCAGTATCATGATAACTATTTTATTTATGAATATGTTTTCAAAAACACGGGCCTTATCGATAACCAGGGAACAACGATGACTCCGCGTACTCTTACAGGGGTAGTATTTCAATTCCAATACCGTTATGGATTTGCCGGTGAATCATATCTTAATGCCTGGCCGCCTCCGGTAGGATCACCATGGGGACGAAACACTATTAATGATGTTAGTGGACAGGATGCAAATCATATGGGTATTCCACCAAATGATTTTCGTGCTGTGTGGGCTTATTATGGTCCTTATTCAACAGCTCCATCGCTTCAAGATGATATTGGGCTTCCAAGATACGCAGATGGATCCGTTTTGGCAGGAACAGATTTCGCAGGAGTAGTTGTACTGTATGCTGATAGATCTCCTCAGGATCACACGAATGATCCAACGCAGCCTACTACAACGCAATTCATTGGTTCAGACAGTGATGATCAGGGTTTAGGACCTTACGATGCAGGATTAATGAATAGAAAATATGCCCGAATGACAGCAGGACATCCTACAGAAACCCAGGCTGAACAGATTGGAAAAGATGATAAAGGGTGGCCTACAGTAGCATCTGCTAATGACTGGAATACTGACACAGGTGGTTATTCATCTGTTCAGGGTTTTGGTCCATATACTCTAGCACCTGGCGATAGTATCAGGATTGTGGTTGCTGAAGGTGTTGCAGGGATAATGAAAAACAGAGATTTGGTCAAAGAAATAGCAAATAAATGGTTTACCAACACAGGACCATTTATTCTCCCGGATGGCTCAACCACAACTGATAGGAATGTATATAAAAATACATGGGTGTTTACAGGAAAGGATTCCTTATTCCAAACATTCAGACGCGCAATACAAAATTTTCAAAGTGGATATGACATTGTTCAACCTCCTCCTCCTCCGGATAAATTTGAGGTTAAATCAGGAGGAAACAGAATTTTACTTACATGGTCTAATAGTGCTGAATCTCATGCAAATTTTAACGGATATTTATTATACAGAGCAGAAGGCAGAACGGATTCAAATTATACTTTAATTTTTTCATGTGATAAAAATACTGTTGCTAATTCTTATGAAGATAAAACGGCACGACGTGGATTTAATTATTACTACTACATTCAAACTAAAGATGATGGTTCAACTAATCTTGGAGATCCCACTTTAAATATTCCAGCAGGTGCACCTTTATTAAGCAGTAAGTACTACACAAAAACAAGTGTATCCAGCCCTGCATTTTTAACACGCCCTCCTGGCACCAGTCTTTCTGAAATCAGGGTTGTTCCTAATCCCTATAATATTAAAGCAAATGCTTTGCAATTCGGGCAATCTGCACCAGACCGGCTGGCATTTTATGGTTTACCACCCTACTGTACAATTAACATATTTACAGAAACTGGTGACTTAATTGAAACAATTGAACATACATCTTCAAGCGGCGATGAACTATGGCATTCACTTACATCCTCAAGGCAACTTGTGGTAAGCGGATTGTACATTGCTTATTTCGAAGTTTCCAGAGATACGTATGATGAACAAACAGGTCAATTACTCTTTAAAAAGGGTGAAAATACTTTCCGGAAATTCATAGTTATTAGATGACTCAATTATTGGAGAATGAAATGCATCATAATCTTAAAAATATTTTACTAAAACTTTCTCTGACAATCTTTCTATTGGTTGTTTTTATTGGATGTGATAGTTTTTTACCGGATGAGTTTGATGGTGATAAAAAATTTAACTCTCCTGATATTGATACCAGGGCAAGTAATATACTTGTCCAGGATACCTCAATTCATGTCATTAACTCAAGACCCCTGATAAATATTGTAGATAGCTTAACTGTTGTAAAATTAGAACAAGACAGCATAACTGAAGATCAGGTAATTCTTTCACAATTCAATGCATTAGTAGACAGTCTACAGAATACAAATCTTCTCAGAGATTCATTAATGTTCGTACGATTTATCAATATTGGTGCGAACGGAACATTTTCAGTAGACACTACCGCCAGTAGTATTGCATATGCGGTTTTAGATGTAACTCCAGGTCAACCAAAGGACTTTTATTTATATACGAGTCTGGTATATACAGGAACTAATATCAACGAATACATTGGAGTTCAGCTAATAAAAGCAGATGGTTCCGCTGTAAGTTCTTCAAATGATATGGTTATGGAAACAGTAACAAGTGGTACTCAATCCATTCCAATTGCCGGGGGAACTCAGCTTGTACCTACAATTAAAGCCCGTTACCATATTCAGGTTGACGAAGGTACTTATCTTGTCCGTTTTACTAAAAGCAACGTATCAGGTTTTGGGCAATTTTTTAAAATACTAATTTTATCAATATAGCAAGTGAATAAATCCGAAAAGGAGAATAAAAAAGTGAAACGATTACAAATAGTTTTTTTAATAACAATTGTAATAATCGGATTATCGGCGCCAGTATCTTATAGCCAGGTTAAGTGGGCGCAAACCGGATTTAATTTTCTTAACGTATCCTCCGATGCAAGATCAAGTGCAATGGGGGATGCTGTAAATTCACTTTCCGGTTATTCAGGAGCACTCTTCCATAATCCTGCTGGTATGGCAGAAATACCTGCATTGCTAAACACTACTTTCAGTATTAATAACTATATAGCAGATATACGGTATTTATCTTTTAGCATGATGGTTTCTCCCTTTGAGGGAGAATATGGTGTTGTTGGTGTAAGCTTTCAGTCTATTGATTATGGTGATGTTTTGGGAACAATTGCATGGAATAATGAAAAGGGTTACATAGACACTGAAACATTAAATCCTTCAGCAGTTGCTGTTGGTATTGGTTATGCTAAAATGATTTCAGATCGATTCAGTGTAGGAGCCCAGGTTAAATTTGCCTATCAATCTCTTGGTAAAAGTATAATTCCTGATGGTGCTTCGTACAAAACAAAACAGAATGTTGCTGATGCTGTGGCATTTGATTTTGGTACCGTGTTTAAGACCGGCATAGAAAGTTTGGCTTTTGGAATGTCTGTAAGAAATTTTTCAAAAGAGACAAAATTTGAAGAAGAAGGTTTTCAATTGCCATTAATTTTTACGCTGGGAATTTCGGCAAATCTTTTTGATTATATATCTGTACCCGGACCTGATCAGGCACTGCTAATAACTCTTGACAGTACACATCCCCGTTCTCATCCTGAACAAGTTAAAATAGGAGCTGAATATCAGTTTATGAAAGTACTTTCTTTAAGAGGTGGCTATATATCAAGTAATAGCCTGGATGATTTTACTTTTGGATTAGGTTTATCTTCAGGAGGATTGGATATTTCTTCTTTCGGTTTTGAATTTGATTATTCTTACACACCATTTGGAGTATTAGGTAATGTTCAAAAGTTTACAGCACGTTTTTCATTATAAAAGATTTTAAGGTATAAATATGAACAAAATAAAATTGATACAAAATCTTTATCTCTTTCTTCTAATCCCTTTTTTATTCTTACTTGTCAGTTCCTGTGAAGATTTTGATGAACCCGGGAAAATTTATAAACCTGAGGAATCGATTCATGTAAATGGGGCTATAATCACAAGTATTGAACCTGGAAATGGTGCAATAGCTGGCGTGAGAGTAATTACAATATTGGGTCAGAATTTTACATCAGGCGATACAACCTGGGTTTTTGTAGGCAATAATTCATCACCACTGATAAAAAGTTTATCCGATACAAAGATAGAGATATACAGACCCACGAATTTTGGTACAGTCGAAATTAAGGTTGTTGTTCCCTCTTCCATTGACACCATAGTAAGGGTGGAAAATTATAATATTGAAGTGCCTATAGATTCAATTCAACCATTTTTAGTCGGTAGTGGTCTCCCTAATTTTTCTGCTATGGAAATAGGTAAAAATGGAACTTTTTGGACAGCCGGCAACAGACGTATCGATACAGTTTCTGCTGATGGACTTTTCTTTGGCTTATATAAGGATCGGAATAATAATTTACCATCTTCATTTGGTACTGTCACCGATTTAAAATTTGGAAGAGGTGGATTCTTGTATGCATTAGTCGGAAGAGCAGATATTTATCAAATTAGTACTGCTGTCGCTGATAGTATAAAAGCTCCTCTTGTTTATGCCAATCTTACTTCAACAAATGGCACAGCCTCAAAATTTGATTTTGATGAACAAGGGAATATATACAGCGGTGGAAATGGTGGACTCTATATTGTTACTCCATTAACAGACTCAACAGGCAATGCTGTTTCAACAGATCAATATTCAGGAGTTACATTTGTAGAGATTCGCGTTTTCAATAACTATGTTTATGTTGCTGA